>NZ_AEPN01000018.1:0-87429 GCF_000185925.1 Paracoccus sp. TRP
TCGATCCCGGTCTTCTGCGCTTCGGCAGCCTGTTCGGTCATGATCGTGGCGAACACACCCATCCGGCTCCACCGCTTCCAGCGGTTGCAGAACGTCTTCGGCGGGTCATAGGCTGCAGGCGCGTCCTTTCACATCAACCCATTGCGCTGGAAGAAGTTATCCCGCTCAACACCCGCAGGTCATCGGCCCTCGGCCTGCCCGGGACTTCGGAAAGAACGGCCGCAACTGCTCAATTTTCAGGAATGGATTTAATTTACATAATTCGCGTTATCAGCTATTGGGCAGCTGAAGTATTGGTCATCCGGCCACCTCGCGCAGCTGTGTGGTGGCTGGCTGCCCACAAATATAACGCCGGTGTTTTGATGGGGAGCGTGCTGACATATTGCAACGGCGCCCAAAGGGACCAGCATGAACGCCGGTATCACTGCCCCGATATCTTAGCTGCCCATATTGCGAAGCGCCCAGAGTGCGAGCAAAGGCTCATCCTCCGATCGCATGGCATGAATCGCATTCGGCGGCACGTAGAAGCTGCCACCGATCCCCGGCTGAAACCAGTTCCGTCCCGGTTTGCGGAAACTGCCGGGCGAGAGTACCAGATAAGTTTCCTCGGGCATATGCTGATGGTCGGGATAACGCGTACCTGGGGCAAGCAGGCTTAAGCCCAGCCAGATGTCACGCCGCTCTTCAATACCACCGGGACCAAGCAGCATTGCATTGGCATGATTTTCCGCAAACCCGGGGCTGGCGGTGGCGTCTCCTGTTCGTCTTCGCCAGCAGAGCAACGGCGCAAGGCGCCTCACCGCTTGCAAAAGACTGGTGAGATCCCGACCCTCGATCTGCCGGCTCAATGCCTCAGCAAGCCAAATATCCACCACAGGAAGCCTAAGGGGGGCTGCACCCCCCTGCCCCTCGGATCGGCTCGCCTCGGCAATAGCTTCCAGCGAGGCAGGCGAGTTGCCGTCATGGGCACGCGCCTGCATGGCCGGAAGTGCGATATCGAGGAAGTCTTGCAGAACTTGAGGTCTGGGCATCTCGCATTGCCTCCTCATTGGGGGTGCTGTTCGTGTTTACAGATCCTTGACCAGCCTGAGCGCGTCATAGATCGCGGCATGGGTATTCCTCGCAGAGACCGCGTCGCCGATACGGAACAAGCGGAAACGACCCTCGGGATTCTTGTGAACCGCTTGAAGGCGACCCGATGTCAGCGCGTCATAATCCACCTCACCCAGGTTTGCGGATAGCGGCTTCAGCGCAAAATACAGCTCATCCAGCGGCCTGGTGCCGTGGTTAACGACGACCTGATCTACCATCCTGTCACGGGTAAAATCGCCATAGTCGCTGCCCAGCCGCGCCCGCAGCATATTTCCATCGCGCGTCACCGATTGCAGTCGCCAAGTCACGGTAAAGGTAGTGTCCCGTTTTTGCAGGTTACGCATATAAGGTACGAGGTTCATTGCCATGACCTCGGGTGAAAAGCTGCGATCCGGGGTGACAATCTCGACCCTCGCTCCGGTGGCCGAGATCAGATCAGCCGCCTGCAGGGCAGAATGATCGCCAGCATCGTCAAAGATCAGTACATTCCGGCCCGGCTTTACGTCACCCGACAGGATGTCCCATGCCGAGCAGACAAGGTCGTTGCCTTGCCCCAGCACATCGGTATGAGGCAGGCCGCCAGTAGCGATGATGACTTCGTCAGGGGTGGTCGTCAACACATCCTCGGCCTCGGCATAGGTGTTGAAGCGGAAGGTGACGCCCCGCTTTTCGCACTGCGCCATGCGCCAGGCGACGATTGAGATCATCTCGCGCCGACGCTCATCCAGCGCGGTCAGGCGGATCTGGCCCCCAGGTTCATCTGCGGCCTCAAAGACGGTGACTTCATGGCCCCGCTCGGCAGCAACGCGAGCAGCCTCGAGTCCGGCAGGACCAGCGCCCACGATGGTGACACGCTTTCTGGCCGTAGCAGCCGGAATTACATGCGGCATGGTCTCTTCACGACCAGTAGCTGCGTTGTGCAGGCAGAACGCCAGCCCGCCCTGATAAATGCGGTCAAGGCAATAGTTCGCACCAACGCAGGGGCGGATATCATCCTCGCGCCCCTCGATCACCTTGCGGACCAGATGGGGGTCGGCCATATGCGCCCGCGTCATGCCAACCATATCCAGCAGTCCCGAGGCGATGGCATGGCGCGCTGTCGGTACATCCGGGATCTTGGCTGCGTGGAAGGTCGGAAAATCGGTGGCCTTGCGGATCTGCCCCGCGAATTCCAGATGCGGGGCGTTGCGCATCCCCTGCACCGGGATCACATCTGTAAGCCCCGGATCAGTGTCGATGTGACCCCGCACCACGTTCAGGAAATCAACAAGCCCACTGTTCCTGAGCATCTGCGACACCTGCAGCCCCTCGCCAGCGGTCATGCCGCCCGGCTGCATCTGATCACCGGTATAGCGCAGACCGACGATAAACTCGGGTCCGCAACGGTCGCGGATCGCTTGCAGGACCTCAAGCGTAAAGCGCAGCCGGTTTTCCAGAGAACCACCATAGGGCGGGTCAAGTTCATTGGTCAGCGGCGACCAGAATTGTTCAAGCAGATGGCCATAGGCTTCAAGCTCGATACCGTCGACACCCGCCGCCTTCATACGCTCGGCTGCATCAGCAAAGTCGCGGATGATGCGGGTCATGTCCCAGTCCTCGATCCGCTTGGGAAAGGCGCGATGGGCCGCCTCACGCTCATGGCTGGGCGCGACCACCGGCAGCCAGTCCGCCTTGTCCCAGCGTGTGCGGCGTCCCAGATGGGTCAGTTGGATCATCACCGCCGCGCCATGATCGTGACATTCATCGACCAGGCGCTTCATCCAGCCCACAACCTCATCCTTCCAGGCAAGGATGTTGTTAAAGACCGGCGGGCTGTCGCGCGATACTGCTGCCGAACCCGCAGTCATTGTCAGCGCCACACCCGCCTTGGCACGTTCGACATGATAGGCACGGTAGCGGTCTTTTGGCATGCCGTCCTCGGGATAGGCCGGCTCGTGGCTGGTGATCATGATCCGGTTGCGAAGCGTCAGATGCTTCAGCTGAAAGGGCTGCAAAAGAGGATCGTTCGACATGGCTCTGCCTGTGGAGGTGGATTCGTCCCCATAAGCAAGGCGAGAAATGTTCATATGTGTCAATAAAAAATTCACGCATGATCCTAAAGTATGCACCTATGAACAATCGGGTTGAGCCGAATCGTGCAGCGGGCTATGCAGGCAGGCATGGAAAACCTTGTTGCTCCTGAAACGGGCTGGCGTGGGTCACGCGAAGGCTGGCTAGAGGCTGGCTATCGGGCGCTGATCGACAGCGGCATTGACGCGGTTAAAATCCTGCCTCTCGCCCGGCAACTGAACCTGTCGCGTACCAGCTTCTACTGGTTCTTCGAGGATCGAGAGGCGCTGCTGACCGCGCTTATCGAAGGATGGGAGGCGCGGACCACCCGGCCCTTTATCGCTGCGACCCAGGAATATGCCGAGACGCAGACCGAGGCGATGTTGAATCTTTTGGCCTGCTTTCTGCTGGACGCCTTTGATTCCCGACTGGAATTCGCAGTGCGCAGCTGGGCCCTGCAGGATCGTAAGGTGGCGGCGCGGATCGAGGCTGCGGATGAGGCACGGCTTAGTGCCTTGCGCGACATGCTGACCACGTGGGGACACAACCCGGCACTTGCCGATGTGCGGGCGCGCACGATCTATCTGACCCAGATCGGCTATATTTCGATGCGTGCGCAAGAGGATATCGAGACGCGGCTGACACGCATCCCGGCCTATGTTGAAATCTATACTGGCGAGGCCCCGGCCCCGCGTGAAATCGCCCGCTTCAACGCCCGTTTCGTCCCGTTCCGGCGACCGCCACCATGATCGGGACGGCGAGGGAATACGGACCCCCTGCCCCGGAATGTGCATACGGGAATGACGATATCGTTGCAGGATGTGACGCAATCGTTGCATTCCCATGCCCGCGAAGCGGACAGGATAAAACTCAGGCGGCTCTTGATCGTCCGGAAAACCCTTTCACGGCTGGCATCATCTTGTCCGATCTTGCCCCTTCCGACCTAAAACCTCTGGCCCGACGTGCCCCGGCCCCGCCGCTGGTGACCGGGTCGGCCTTCCTTATCAGAATTGCCACGGCGGCGACATGCCAGCCGCGGCGCAAGCCGGCAGGAATATCCTCCTGACCCAAATCAGGCGCCCCGCCTTCGGCGACGGGCCGGGCAGCCGTAACCAATGTCGCCACAGGGAAAGAACCATGAAAAAATCCATTCGTTTCGGCACTGCCCTTGCCCTGCCGCTGATGGCGATGGCCGGGGCTGCCTCGGCCGACTGTGGCAGCCTTTCGATCGCCAGCATGAACTGGCAAAGCGCCGAGGTTCTGGCCGAGCTCGACCGCTTTATCCTGAACGAAGGTTATGGCTGCAATGCCGAGATCGTTGCCGGCGACACCGTGCCCTCGATCACCTCGCTGGTCGAAAAGGGCAAGC
Organism: Paracoccus sp. TRP; assembly: GCF_000185925.1. NCBI lineage: Bacteria > Pseudomonadati > Pseudomonadota > Alphaproteobacteria > Rhodobacterales > Paracoccaceae > Paracoccus > Paracoccus sp. TRP. The sequence goes on from NZ_AEPN01000018.1 coordinate 4,511, forward strand.
CCGAGGTCGTTCCCGAATCCTGGGTGGACCTCATGCCCGAGATCGTCGATGCCGGCTTGAAAGAGGAAAAGATCGTCTCGCTTGGCCGCTCGCTGTCTGATGGCGGCCAGCAGGGCTGGTTCATTCCGCGCTATATGCTGGACGAGCATCCGAACCTGAACAAGATCGAGGAAATCCTCGCCCATCCCGAACTGTTCCCGGCCCCCGAGGATGCCTCGAAAGGCGCGGTGTACAACGGTCCGCAAGGCTGGGGCGGCACTGTCGTCACCACCCAGCTTGCCAAGGCGCTGGATATCGAAAGCCACGGTTTCACGCTGGTTGATACCGGCTCTGCTGCCGGGCTCGATGGCTCGATCGCGCGTGCCTATGAACGCAAAGAGCCGTGGCTCGGCTTCTACTGGGAGCCGACCTCGCTGCTGGGCAAATACGACATGGTCGCAGTCGATTTCGGCATGGAGCACGACCCCGAAGAGTGGAAGCGCTGCACCTCGATTCCTGACTGTCAGGATCCCAAACCGAACGCCTTTCCGGTCGATAACGTCTTTACGCTGGTCTCCAAACAATTCGCTGATGAGGCAGATCCCGCAGTCATCGACTATCTGTCCAAACGCAGCTGGACGAATGAGACTGTGAACAGGCTGATGGCGTGGATGACCGACAACCAGGCCACGAGTGAGGATGGGGCGCGCGAATTCCTGCGCAATAACGAGGCGATGTGGACCCCCTGGGTCACGCCCGAGGCGGCGGAACGCATCAAGGCCGCGCTGTAAGCGCAGCGCCTTTTCCGGGCGGGCGCCGATGCTGCCCGCCCTTCCCTTTCCGATCCAGCGCGGACGAGATCACCATGACATGGTCAACCTCATTTCCCCAGCTCGACGATAGCTATCTTCGTGACCTCAAGAAGGTCATCGATGAAGCATTTCGCAATTTCACCCGCAGTTACGGCGACATGATCGAGGGCTTTTTCAGCCCGCTGCAAACTTTGCTGATCTGGTCCGAACGGCTGCTGACCGGCACCCCCTGGCCGATCATCCTGCTTGTGGTCGCAGGCCTTGCCTGGGGCGCAAGCCGCAGCTGGCGCGTTGTCGTTGGCTCGATCCTGACCCTCGTGCTGATCGGCCTGTTCGGCATGTGGGAGGATACGATGAAAACCGTGTCGATGGTCCTTGCCGCGACGGTTCTTTCGATCATCATCGGCCTGCCACTTGGCATTTTCATGGCTCGTTCTGACCGTTTTCGCGCGGTGCTGAACCCGGTGCTTGACGTGATGCAGACCATGCCAAGCTTTGTCTACCTGATCCCGGTCGTCATGCTTTTGGGTATCGGCAAGGTTCCGGGGCTGATCGCGGTCGTGATCTATGCCCTGCCCCCGATGATCCGCCTGACCAACCTTGGCATCCGGCAGGTCGACCCCGAGGTGCTTGAGGCAGCCGATGCCTTTGGTTCCTCGGCCTGGCAAAAGCTCGTCAAAGCCGAGCTGCCGCTCGCATTGCCGACGATTATGGCAGGGATCAACCAGACCATCATGATGGCACTTGCCATGGTGGTGATTGCCTCAATGATCGGGGTGCAGGGGCTGGGCCAGCCGGTGCTGCGTGCCATCAATAACCAATATTTCACCCTGGGCGTGTTCAACGGTTTCGCCATCGTCGGCATCGCCATTCTGTTCGACCGCATCAGCCAGGCCTGGGGCAAGCGGCTGCAAAAACATCGTGAGGCAAGCCATGGCTGATCCGATCGGTATCGAGATCCGCAATCTTTACAAGATCTTTGGCCCGACGCCGGCCGCCTATGTGGACGCCGTCCGCGCGGGGATGACCAAGGCGGAACTACAGGCAAATCACGGCCATGTGCTGGGCCTGCGCGACATCAATATCTCGATCACGCCGGGCAGCATTCAGGTGATCATGGGCCTGTCCGGCTCGGGCAAATCAACACTGATCCGCCATATCAACCGGCTGATCGACCCGACCACCGGAGAGATCGAGATCGAGGGCCGCAATGTCGTCGACATGTCTCAGGACGAGCTGCGCGAATTCCGCCGCCACAAAACGGCGATGGTGTTCCAGAAATTTGCGCTGCTGCCCCATCGCACCGTGCTAGACAACGCCGCCTACGGGCTTGAAGTACAGGGCATTCCCGAGGCCGAGCGTTACCGCACTGCCATGCGCTGGATTGAGCGGGTCGGCCTGAAGGGCTTTGAAAAGAACTATCCAAGCCAGCTTTCGGGCGGTATGCAACAGCGCGTTGGCCTGGCCCGGGCACTGGCCAATGACGCACCGATCCTGCTGATGGATGAGGCTTACTCGGCCCTCGACCCCCTGATCCGCTATGACATGCAAACCGTGCTGCTGGATCTGCAACAAGAGGTGCGAAAGACCATCGTCTTCATCACCCATGACCTTGATGAGGCGCTACGTATCGGTGACCGGATCGCGCTTTTGCGTGACGGCCTGGTGATCCAGCAAGGCTCGGCACAGGATATCGTGCTGCGTCCGGCCGATGATTACGTCGCGAATTTCGTGCAGCATGTCGATCGTGGCAAGGTGCTCAAGGTGTCATCAATCATGTCACCTGCCCAGGAAGGTACCGGGGACGCGCCCCGCATCGACGCCAACGCCTCGCTGGCCGAGGCGCTTCGTCAGATGGCCGAGGCACGGGTCCAGACACTGCTTGTCACCGCCGGGAATGGGCGCGATGTCGGCACTATCCAGTTCGACAATGCCATCAACGCCTATGCCGGCGGGACAAAGCCGGCGGCATGAGGACCGGCATCATCGGCGCGACAGGCTGGCTTGGCTCTGCGCTGGGCGCGGGCCTCTTGTCGCGCCGCATTTCCCGGCCTGACGAGTTAGTCTTGCTAAACCGCAGCGGCCCAAGACCAGACTATCACGGGTATGAGAACGTCATCTGGGTGGCGAATGCCGCCGATCTGGTCGCGCAAAGCGAAGTGGTGGTCGTTTCGGTCAGGCCCGAGGACTGGGCGGCGCTGGAGCTAAAAGCGGATGGACGGCTCATCATCTCGTTCATGGCCGGGATCGACGCCCGTACCCTGTCGCGTTGCAGGGGGCGGATCGTTCGTGCCATGCCCAACGCTGCGGCCGAGATCGGCGCGTCCTACTCCCCCTTCTGGGCCGCCGAAGGGGTAAGCGAGGCCGACAGGGCCACGGTCCGGCGCCTACTGTCAGCCATAGGCACCACGGACGAGCTTGAGACCGAAGCTCAGATTGACCTCATGACCGCCCTGCCCGGCTCAGGTGCGGCCTATCCGGCAATGATGGCGGTTGCGATGGCCGGGTTCATGCGGGCACAGGGTGTATCTGATGTCATCGCCTGGCGCGCCGCCGAGGCGGCTGTTGTCGGCGGCGCGCGGCTGCTTGAAGGTCGGATGGCCGAGGCACCGGAGCTGCTCGCCGCCTATCGTGGCTATCGTGGCACCACCGCTGCCGGGATCGAGGCCGCCGAAGCTGCCGGGTTTACCAAGGCCGTAACCGTTGCGTTGGCGGCGGCTACCGACAAGGCAAGACGCATGACCATTGACGCGGGTGATCAGGTCTGACCACCCCTGCCGCCTATCCCTGCGTCAGCCAATCTGCAAAAAGCCGCGCGCGTTTTGAGGCGCGCGGGCTAAGCCGCAGGGAAAAGGCCAAGGGCGAAGGGATGCTTTCCGGGACCAGACAGGTCAGCCGCCCGGCTTGAAGGGCACGCGGCATCAAACCTTCCCACCCCATCACCGCGCCGACATCATCCTCGGCCGCCTGCAGCGCAATCATATGGTTGGTGACAAACAGGCCTCGACCCGTCGGAGGCGGATGGCCAAGCGCCCGGAACCAATCGCTCCAATTCGTCCAGCCGTTATTGTCATCGTTCATATGGATCAAAGGGGCGCGCAGCAGGTCTTCAACCCGGCTGATTGAATGCTCTTTGGCAAAGCGTAGCGTGCCATAGGCGCGGATCTGGTCGCGGAATATCTCGCGCCATTCGCCACTGTCATCGCCCGTCGCAGCATAGCCGATGCTGAGGTCGTGGCGGCTTGTCGTAGCGGCCACATCACTGATGATCTGCGAGACGGTGATTTCGGGGTGAATTTTCCAGAATGCGGTAATCTTTGGCGTCAGCCACAGCGCGCTGACGGCGGTGGTGGCGCGAATGGTCACGTCGGCGGTATCCGGCCGATCACGCAGCTGACTGACGGTATCCGATATTGTCTCAAAGCCGCGTTGCAGCGCGACCAGCAGGAATGCCCCCTTTTCCGTCAGCTCGACCCCGCGATGGCGGCGCAAGAACAGCGCGCAGCCCAGATCCTGCTCAAGCGCCTTGATCTGATGGCTGATCGCGGCAGGGGTCACGTTCATCTCTTGTGCGGCAGCCTTGAAGCCAAGGTTGCGGGCTGCCGCTTCAAAACAGATCAGCGCCGTCATTGAGGCAAAGTCATAGGGGCTGGGCACGGCGGTCCCTCAATTTAGATGAACTAATCCAGGATGAAAATTTATGCCGTTGTCAAGCAGGCTTCTTCTGACGGATTACCGGATAAGTTCAATCCTCAGCGGGAAGCCGAAAATGAACGCCACCCATCCTGATATTCGTACCCTGCTTCAACGCCGCATTCCCGGTCGTGCGCTGGAGCAGCCCTTTTACACCTCGGCCGAGATCTATCAGCAGGATCTTGAGAATATCTTCTACCGCGAGTGGCTTTATGCCATCCCGGCCTGCCAGCTTGCAAAACCCGGCGCCTATGCCACCATGCGTATAGGCGCCTATAACATCGTCATTGTCCGGGGTCGCGACGATCAGATCCGCGCCTTTCACAACTCATGCCGGCATCGCGGTTCAATCATCTGCAAAGAGCATCAGGGCAAGGTCGCAAAGCTGGTCTGCCCCTATCATCAATGGACCTACGACCTTGACGGCTCATTGGTTTGGGCAAGCAATATGGGCCCCGATTTCGACCCGGCGCGGCATGGGTTGCGGCCGGTCGCGCTGCGCAATCTCAGGGGGCTGATTTATGTCTGCCTGTCAGATGATCCCCCGGATTTCGACGATTTCGCCCGGCAGGCCGCCCCTTATCTGGAGGTCCATGACCTTGAGGATGCCAAGGTCGCCCATAGCTCGACGATCATCGAAAAAGGCAACTGGAAGCTGGTCTGGGAAAACAACCGCGAATGCTATCATTGCAGCGGTAACCACCCTGCCCTGTGCCGGTCATTCCCGCTGGACCCCGAAGTTGCGGGCGTCGCAGCTGATGGCTCGATCTCAGCACGGCTGCAGGCGCATTTCGACCGTTGCGCGGCGGCGGGCGCTCCGGCGCAGTTCCTGCTGTCAGGGGACGGACAGTTCCGGCTTGCACGGATGCCGCTGCAGGAAACCGCGGTCAGCTATACGATGGACGGCAAGGCCGGGGTACAAAAGCCACTTGGCCGGGTGGCGCTGCCTGACGCGGGTTCACTGTTGGCGTTCCATTACCCCTCGACCTGGAATCATTTCCTGCCCGACCATTCGCTGACGTTCCGGGTCATGCCGATCAGCCCGACCGAAACCGAGGTGACAACCACATGGCTTGTTCACAAGGATGCAGTTGAGGGCGTCGATTATGACCTCAAACGCCTGACCGAGGTCTGGATCGCCACCAATGACGAGGATCGCGAGATCGTCGAGACGAACCAGCAGGGCATCCTTTCGCCGGCCTATGTCCCCGGTCCCTATGCGCCCGACTGGGAAAGCGGGGTGATCCAGTTCATCGACTGGTATGCCGCGTGGATGGAACGTGCCCTCATCCCTGAACGCATGGCAGCCGAGTGACGATGACCGCAGCGACAAGACCCGCCCTGTCCTTTTGGAGCGATACCGAAGAGCTGGAAAGCGTCTCATGCCTGGAAGAGGTGCCGAATGTTATGACCTTTGCATTCCGCAGCCCTTCGGGGGCGCTTTTCACCTATGAGCCGGTGCCTCAGGGTATCGGGCATCGGACCTCTGCCATCTAATCCTCGCCCTCGCGGCCGGGATCGCTGACGGTGACGGTCAAGGCCCGGCCGGGTTCGGTCGGCACGCGCTGGATGCTTGATCATCTGCGCCCCCGGGTATGCGCCTGCGTGCCCGGGGAACCGGGCGGCAGCTTTTCGATCCTGCGCCGGCCTGCAGCGAAATACCTGCTCATCTCGGCCGGGTCAGGCATCACGCCAATGATGTCGATGACGGCATTTCCATATGATTTCTGGCGCGCGCCAGAAATTGTCTTTGTCAACTGCCCACGCCGTCCACAAAGGTCGCATCGCTACACGAACTGATGCCCGAGGTGATCTTTGCCGCCTTGGGCAAAAGCCTGCGTGCCGGCACATCGGGAAACCATCATGAACACCGTTCGGGCTGGGGCATGGGGATCTGCGGCACCTGTCAGGTGCTGAAACCCTTGGGTCAGGTTCAAATGGTTCATAACGGCGGGATCACCGACGAGGACGTCGATGCCGACTATAATTCTGGCCTGCTGCGCGCGTCCCCTGGGCGATGTCGTGATCGACCTGTGACGTCCTCAGACCGCCATGGCGCGGGCGATCCAGGCAGCAATCATCAGATCCAGATGCGCGCCGCCACCATTCTTGAAAACGGTGATCTCATCGTTGGATTGACGGCGGCGAGCGTCGGACTGCACGAGGTCGTAAAGATCGCCAAGCACGCTACCCGCCGTAATCGCGCCCGAGGCGATGGGCATCATCAGCTCTCCGATATGGCCAAGCGTGGTGGCACGGCTGTCCACGAACAGCGCGCCTTTCGCCATCAACGCATCATCGGCCTCTCGCATATCGGCCTTAAAGGCACCGATCAGATCGACATGGGTACCGGGCCGGACCCAATCGCCCAGAATGACTGGCTGGCGTGCCATGGTAGCCGATGAGATGATATCGGCATCTGCCGCCGCCGCCCTCAGATCCGTCACAGCAATCAGATCAGCGTTGACCCCTTCGAGCCTTGCGACCAGATCCTGTGCCTGCTCGGGTCGTCGAGACCAGATCGAAACACGCTCAATGCCGGACAGCACTGCCGTATAAGCTTTGACAAGGCTTGTCGCCACCGTCCCCGCCCCGACGATCAGCAGATGCCGGCTGTCGGCGCGTGCAAGCAGGCTGGCCCCAAGCACGGAATCTGCAGCAGTCTTGAATTCGGTGACTAGCGGGCTGTCCACGATCGACAAAAGCCCGCCGGTATCGTGGTCAAAGACCAGCATTGCCCCCTGAACCGTCGGCAGCCCCCGCGCGGCATTGCCGTCAAGCACGGTAAAGGTTTTGGCTCCATAACCCAGCCCCTCGATATAGGCCGAGCGGCTCATCATCGTTCCGGTCGGCGGGCCAAGAAAGGCGTCCCGGATCTCGGCACGCGGCAGGGTGTGACCATGACGCAGGGCCTCAACCGCATCGACCCATTTCAGCCGTCCAATCGCATCCCGATACGAAAGAAACTGCGGCGCAGAACCCTTGTTTGTCATGGATAGCGATGCCTCCTGTGCTGTGATCGCGGACCGGCGCCCGTGCCGGCATGGTCCCGGCATATCGGCCATTTTTCCCAGCGATGGTCAATCTTTCCTCCATCAAATCATGTGTGAAATCGTCCGGTTCAGTTCGATACTCAGGCAAAGTATTTACTAGTATGCAAGTATGCATTATGAATTGAGCGGGAAGAGGAATCATCTCAATGCAGCCAACCATCGACTTTACGCTTTCGACGGCGCCCCAGGTTTATGACTGGTTGCGGGATGCCATTCTGCGCGGGGCCCTGCCCCCCGGCACACGGCTAAGCGAGACCGAGATCGGCCAGCAGATCGGTGTCAGCCGCCAGCCGGTGCGCGAAGCCTTCATCCGGCTGACCGCCGACGGGCTGGCCGAGGTTCGACCCCAGCGGGGAACCTATATCCGCCGGATCTCGATTTCGGCGGTGCTTTCGGCCCGGCTGATCCGCGAGGCAGTGGAAAGCGACCTGATCCGCATGCTGGCCGAACAGGCAGACGACAAGCTGATCACACAGCTGGATCAGGAAATCGCCGAGCAAAGCGAAGCCGTGGCCCGCGATGACGCCGAAACCTTCGTACGCCTTGACGACCGTTTTCATCGCCTGCTGGCCGTCGCCGTCGGACAAGAGGCGGTGTGGGAGGTGCTTGAGGGCCTCAAATCCCAGATGAACCGGCTGCGCTACATCACGGCGCGAACCTTCGACATACAAAAGCTTATCGGCCAGCACGCCGAAATCGTGGACGGTCTGCGCAATCACGACCCCGCGCTGGCCGAGGCCGCAATGCGCCGCCATCTGCGCGAACTGCTGAACGACCTGCCCGAAATCAGCCGCAGCCGACCCGAACTTTTCATACCCTGACGTATCATCCCGGAGGAGAACGATGATCACCCTGAACCGTCGCCGCTTTGCGGCGCTGGCCATGGCCTGCCTGACCGCTGCATCTGCCCTGACCGCCTCGGCCGCTGAACTGACGCTCAAGCTTGGCCATCTCGCCAATGAACAGAACTCCTGGCACAAGGCCTCGCTGAAATTCGCCGAAGAGCTTGAGCAGCGGACCCAAGGCCGCATCGCAGTCGAGGTGTTCCCCAACGACTCGCTTGGCCGCGAGATGGACCTGATCAACGGCATGCAGCTGGGCACGGTCGAAATGACCATCACCGGCGAAAGCCTGCAGAACTGGGCGCCGATGGCGGCGCTGTTGGCCATCCCCTATGCCTATCGCTCGCTTGAGCATATGGATGAGGTCGCAGCAGGAGAGATCGGCGAAAAGATCAAGGCGCAGATCATCGAACGCGCCCAGGTCCGCCCCATCGCTTATTTCGCGCGCGGCCCGCGCAACCTGACCGCAAACCGCGCCATCACCAACCCGGGCGAACTGAACCGGATGCGGCTGCGGGTCCCGAACGTGCCGCTGTTCGTCGACACCTGGACCGCGCTAGGCGCCCAGCCGACGCCGATGGCCTTTTCCGAAGTGTTCACCTCGCTGCAAAACGGCACAATCGACGGGCAGGAAAACCCGGTGGCACTGATCCAGACTGCCTCGCTTAACGAGGTGCAAAGCCATGTGAACCTGACCGAACATGTGCGCAGCTGGATCTATCTGACCATCGCCGAGCAGGTCTGGCAGGGCCTTTCGGAAGAGGATCAGGGCCATGTGATGGAGGCCGCCCGCATCGCCCAGGAATACGAGCGTCAGCAGTTTCTGCAGGATGAGGATGCGATCCGCGCCGATCTCGAGGCCAAGAGTATGTCCTTTGTCGAGGTTGATCAGAAAGCTTTTGCCGACGCCTCGCGAGAAGCAGTGATCAAGAGCGTCGACGAAAGCATTCGTCCCATCGTCGAAGATCTCTTCAAACAGTGACCGCAACCTTGTGTCCTCCGGCCTGTCCCTTTTGCGGGCCGGCAAATGCCATCAGGGGTTTGGAACCATGAAAAATCTGGCTCTCTTGCAGCGCGGTCTTGCGGCACTTTGCCGGTTCGCCATCGGCGTGGTCTTCTTTGCGCTGATCGCGGTGGTTACGCTTCAGATCACCACACGTACCTTTGGCCTGCCCTCACCGGTCTGGACCGAAGAGCTGTCGCGCTATCTGCTGCTTTACATGACGGCGCTGGGCATCGGCATGTCGCTGATGACGGGCGAACTGGTGAACGTCGACCTGTTGCAGGAAACCGTATCAGCAAGCCGGGCATGGTGGATGCGCCTTATTGCCGCCATCTGCACGGCCGGGCTGGGCGCGGTGATGATCTGGCCGGCATGGAAATTCACCAGGATCGGGGCATTCCAGCAATCCCCAAGCCTGCGCTGGCCGATGGACATCATTCATGCCTCGGTGCTGCTGCTGTCCGTGATGCTGTTTCTTTTCGCCCTTTTGCGTGTGATCGGCATGATCGCGGGCAACGATGACGGGCGGCCCCATCTTTCTGAGGAAGCCTGAGTCCATGGATCTGTTCCTGCTTCTGACCACTTTCGTCGTCACGCTGGCACTGGGCGTGCCGGTTGCCGTCTGTCTTGGGCTTGCATCGCTGGCCTATATCCTGTCGGCTGGGCTGCCGGTGGTGATCATTCCGCAGCGCATGTATGCCGGCATGGATGTTTTTGTGCTGCTGTGCATCCCGGGCTTTATCCTTGCCGGGAACCTGATGAACTTTGGCGGCATCACCGAGCGGATCATCCGGCTTGCCAATGCGCTGGTCGGCTGGATGCGCGGCGGGCTTGCACTGGCCAATGTCGCGGATTCGATGATGTTCGGCGGCGTCTCGGGCACTGCCGTTGCCGATGTCGCCGCAACCGGCGGAGTGATGATCCCCGGCATGAAGAAATCCGGCTATCCCGGCGATTTTGCCGCTGCGATCACCGCCGCCTCGTCCACCGTCGGCCCGATGCTGCCGCCAAGCGTCCCGATGATCATCGTCGGCGCGCTGTCGGGCATCTCGGTCGGCCAGCTGTTTCTTGCGGGGGCGGTACCGGGCGTTCTGATGGGCATCGCCATGGGGGTGACCTGCTACATCCTCGCCGTACGCCGCAACTATCCGCGGCAAGAGTGGAAAGGTTTCAGCGAACTGCTCGCAGCATTCCTGTCGGCGTTCTGGGCCTTGGCCATGACCGGCCTGATCATCGGTGGCCTTCTGACCGGCATTGCCACCCCGACCGAAACCGCGATCGTTGCCTGCCTTTACGCCTTTGTCGTCGGTGCCTTCATCTACCGCGAATTGCCGATCCGCGCTGTGCCCCGCATTGTCATCGACAGCGCCATCTCTTCGGCTGGAATTCTGGCGCTGGTGGGTTTTGCCAACGTCTTTGGCTCGATCCTCGCGTCCGAACGTATTCCGCAAATGCTGGTCAACAGCGTGTTGGCGATCACCGACAACCCGATCCTGGTCATTCTGCTGATCAACATCCTGCTGCTGTTCGTCGGCATGTTCATGGAGACGATCGCCGCGCTTATCATCCTGTTCGTGCCTTTGCTGGGACTTGCGACCAGCGTCGGGATCGAGCCGCTGCATTTTGCGACCTTCGCGGTCCTGAACCTGATGATCGGGCTGACCACGCCTCCGGTCGGGGTGTGCCTGTTTGTCGCCTGCAACATCGCACGCGAACCGCTGGCGCGGGTAATCAGTGCCGTGATCCCCTTTCTTATCTCGAACATCATCGTACTGCTGCTGGTGTCCTATTACCCGCCCTTTGCCACCTGGCTGCCGTCGACACTGATGGGGAACTGACATGGCACAAGAGATCGCCTGCCGCCTGTATGCTGCCCGCGACCTGCGGATCGAGCCCTTGGCCCAACCGCAGCCCGGCGGGGACGTCGCCCTGATCCGCGTTCTGCGCGGGGGCATCTGCGGATCGGACCTGCATTACTATCACGACGGCGGCTTTGGACCGGTCAGGGTACGTGAACCCATCGTTCTGGGCCATGAGGCCGCCGGGGTGGTCGAGGCCGCCCCCGCAGGCTCGGGCCTTGCGCCGGGTCAGCTGGTGGCACTGTCACCCTCGCGTCCTTGCGGCGAATGCGAGTATTGCCGCGCGGGCGAGGATCGGCACTGCCTGGCAATGCGCTTTAGCGGTTCAGCGATGCGCCTGCCGCATGAGGATGGATTTTTCCGCAGTCGGCTGTACCACCCCGTCGCGCAATGCCTGCCGCTGCCCAATGATATCGGGGCAGAGGCCGCAGCCGGGGCCGAGCCTTTGGCGGTCTGTCTGCATGCCCTGACCATGGCGCCCGACCTTTCGGACCGTCGCGTGCTGATCACAGGCGCTGGCCCCATCGGCGCGATCTGCACCGCACTTGCCCGTCTGCACGGTGCTGCAGAAATCATTGTGACCGATGTTCAGGACTTCACCTTGGGGATCGCGCGCCGCATGGGGGCCGACCGTGCGGTAAACGTTGCCGAAAACCCCGAGGCGCTGAATGATCTGGCCGAGGGCAAGGGGCGCGTCGACGTGGTGCTGGAATGCTCGGCCAATCCCCATGCCATCGCGCAGGCCATCAGTATGACCCGCCCGCAGGGCACCATCGTTCAGATCGGTGTCGCGGGCACCCTGCCCCTGCCGCTGAACCTGATCGTCGCCAAAGAGCTACGCGTCTTTGGCACCCACCGGTTTGACCGCGAGTTTGCACAAGCGGTCCAGATGATCAGCACAGGCCGGATCGACCTGTCGCCCATGGTTACAGAAACCCTGCCTGCGACCGAGGCGCAGCGCGCCTTTGACCTTGCAGGCGACCGGACTCAGGCGGTCAAGGTTCAGCTTGATTTCGGGGCCTGAACGATGCCAGTAATCACCGAAATCGAGGACTTGCGCCGCCTGCACCGGCAACGTGTCCCGCGTATGTTCTATGATTATGTCGATGTCGGGGCCTGGACCGGCAGCACCTATCGCGCCAATCGTGCCGATTTCGGACGGATCCTGCTGCGCCAGCGCGTTGCCCGCAATATCGAGAACCGCAACCTTGCAACCACCATGCTGGGCCAGCCGGTCTCAATGCCTCTGGCGCTGGCGCCGGTCGGGCTGTTGGGTATGCAGCACCCGGACGGAGAGATCTGCGCCGCCCGTGCTGCGCTGGCTGCAGGCGTACCCTTTACGCTTTCGACCATGTCCATGTGCTCGATCGAGGATGTGGCCAGGGCGACAGGCGCACCTTTCTGGTTCCAGCTCTATACCCTGCGGGACGAAGAGTTTCTGGACAGCGTCCTTGACCGGGCCCGCCGCGCCGGGGTCTCGGCCCTGGTGCTGACGCTGGACCTGACCATTCAGGGTCAGCGCCATAAGGACTTAAAGAATCGCATGACCGCGCCACCGCGCATGACCTTGCCAAACCTCATTGATATCGCGATGCATCCCCGCTGGGCCTTGGGGATGCTGCGCACGCGCCGGCGCAGCTTTGGCAATATCGTCGGCCATGCACGCGGGGTCACCAGTCTGGGTGATCTGATGGACTGGACCTCGCGCCAGTTCGATCAGCGGCTTGACTGGGCGCGGGTCGAACAGATCATCCGCAAATGGGGCGGGCCGGTGATCCTTAAAGGCATCAACGACCCCGAGGACGCCCGCCGCGCGCTGGATACCGGTTGCGCCGCGATCCTTGTGTCGAACCACGGCGGGCGTCAGCTTGACGGCGCGCCTTCGACCATCCGCGCCCTGCCCTTGATCCGTCGCGCTGTCGGGCCGGACTTCCCGCTTTATCTCGACAGCGGAATCCAGTCCGGACAAGAGGCGCTGAAAGCCATCGCCAGCGGTGCGAACGGCGTCTTTATCGGCCGCGCCTTTACCTATGGCCTTGGCGCCATGGGTCAGAAGGGGGTCGAGACGGCGCTCACCATCCTGCGGCGCGAAATGGACATCACCATGGCGCTTTGCGGCGTCAATGATATCAGGAATTTCGGTCCCGAATGCCTCTGGCCCGGGGACCGAGGCAATGCTGCCTGAAGAATAAGGAACAAACGAATGCGACATACCTGGCGCTGGTTCGGTCCCAAAGACAGGGTCTCGATCGACGACATGCTGCAGGCGGGGGTACAGGGCGTGGTCACCGCGCTGCACCATGTGCCCACGGGTACCGTCTGGTCGCCCCAGGAAATCGCCCGTCGGCAGGCTGAACTGTCGGTGATGACCGATGGTGCGCCCTCGGGGCTGAAATGGGAGGTCGTCGAAAGCCTGCCCGTCAGCGAGGCGATCAAGACCCAGACCGGCGATTGGCGCGGCCATGTCCAGAACTGGATCACTTCGATGCGCCATCTTAAGGCCGCAGGAATCGAGGTGATCTGCTATAACTTCATGCCGGTTCTGGACTGGACGCGCACCGATCTGGCCTGGCGGCGGCCGAATGGCGCGCGCTGCATGCGCTTTGATCTGATCGACTTTGCGGCCTTCGATCTGCATATACTGCAACGCAAGGGTGCAGCCGAGGATTTCCCGGAAGAGCTGCGCGATGAGGCCGGCCGCCGCTTTGCCGCCATGGACGAAACGCGCCGCAAGGAACTGGCAGGCAACGTCGTCTTTGGCCTGCCCGGCGCGGCTGAGCATTTCACGCTTGAGGACGTGCGGGCGCTGCTGGACAGCTACGCACCGGTGACGGATGCGGTTCTGCGCCGGAACTTTCATGACTTCCTTGAACAGGTGGTTCCCGTCGCGCAAGAGATCGGCGTGCGCCTGTGCTGCCACCCAGACGATCCGCCCTTCCCACTGCTGGGCTTGCCCCGCGTCATGTCGACCGAGGCCGATTATGCCGAACGTATGGCAGCGGTCGACCTGCCGGCAAATGGCATCACGCTTTGCTCGGGCTCACTTGGGGCTCGGCCTGAAAATAACCTGCCCGGCATGATGGAACGGCTGGGCGACCGGGTGCATTTCCTGCATCTGCGCAACGTGCGCCGTGACACCGACACGGCCCCCTGTTCGTTCTTCGAGGATGAGCATCTGGCCGGTCAGACCGATATGATCGCGCTGATCGCCGCCGTTCTGCGCGAAGAGGCCCGACGCCGCGACGCTGGCCGCTCTGACGCATTGATCCCGATGCGCCCGGATCATGGTCAGGACATTCTTGACGATATCGGCCGTGGTGGCCAGCCGGGCTATCCCGCCATTGGCCGACTGAAAGGGCTCGCTGAGCTGCGCGGGGTTGAGCTGGCCCTTAGCCACGGGGCGCGGCTGTGACCGCGCGCCTGACCAGCCTTGACGGTCTGCCGCCCGAGGTCGCACTGCCCGGCTATGACCGGGCGGCGCATGGGTTTGGCATTCTGCATCTTGGGCTCGGGGCGTTTCATCGCGCCCATCAGGCCGTCCATACCGATGATGCACTGGCGGCAGAGGGCGGGGACTGGCGCATCATTGGCGCCAACCTGCGCAGCCGCGACATCCCCGAGGCTATGAACGCACAGAACGGGCTGTTCACCGTGCTTGAACGGTCCGGGACCGATCGCGCCCGGATCATCGGTGCCCATGGCCCGGCAATCGGCGGAGATGCGGCGGCGATCCTGCGCACAGCCTGTGGCCCCAAAATCCGCATCCTGTCGCTGACCGTTTCGGAAAAGGCCTATGGGATCGACCGCGC
This sequence comes from Paracoccus sp. TRP, assembly GCF_000185925.1. NCBI lineage: Bacteria > Pseudomonadati > Pseudomonadota > Alphaproteobacteria > Rhodobacterales > Paracoccaceae > Paracoccus > Paracoccus sp. TRP. The sequence goes on from NZ_AEPN01000018.1 coordinate 19,561, forward strand.
CGCGATGGATGCAGATCCTACCCATCCCGCCGTTGCCACCGACTTGGCCCGGCCGCAAGAACCGCAGGGCGTTCTGGGGATCATCACCGCCGCGCTTGCGGCCCGCCGCAAGGCCGGGGTCGCACCTTTCACTGTCCTTAGCTGCGACAACCTGCCCGACAATGGCCCTCTGCTGCGGGCCGGTGTGCTGGGGTTCGCCCGCCGCCTTGACACCGATCTGGGCGCGTGGATCGCGGATCATGTCGCCTTTCCGGCCACCATGGTGGACCATATCACCCCCGCCACGACCAAGCGCACGCTTGCCGATGTCGAGACGATGACCCTGTGCCGCGATCTTGCCGCAGTAGAAACCGAGCCGTTCAGCCAATGGGTGATCGAGGATCGTTTCCCGCAAGGCCGCCCGGCGTGGGAGGCAGGGGCCGCGCTTTTCGTCAGCGATGTTCGCCCCCATGAGGCGATGAAGCTGCGTATGCTGAACGGCAGCCACTCACTCATCGCATATGCCGGGCAGATGCTCGACCTGCTTCATGTGCGTGACGCGATGGCAGATGCGCCGCTGGTCGCACTGATCCGCCGTCACATGCAGGCAGCGGCGGCCACTCTGCCCAAAGAGGCCGGACTCGATCCCGACGCCTATGCCGAGGCGTTACTTGCCCGCTTTGCCAATCCGGCTATCGCCCATCAGACCCGCCAGATCGCCATGGACGGGACCGAGAAACTGCCACAACGCTGGTTTGCCCCGGCAGCTGATCTGCTGCGCGCGGGGGGCGATACCGGCCCCTATGCTTTTGCAACCGCGATCTGGCTGGCCTGGCTTGCCTCGGTGACCCAGCCACCGGACGATCCGCGCGGGGCGCTGCTTTTGGATCTGGTGCGCAAAGCGGGCGCAGATAATGAGGCACTGACCCGTTCAATCCTTGCGCTGCCGGGGCTTGTCCCGCCGGATCTGGCCGCAAACGCGGGGTTCGTCAGCGCGGTGCAGGAAAACCTTGCCCATATCCGCCGCGACGGATTACGTGCGGCCATCACGACAGAGCTGAATTCATGAGCAAGACGATCCTTTCCATCGGTGAGGCAATGGTCGAGCTGTCGCCATCGGGTCAGGACGGGCTGTGGCGGCTGGGCATTGCCGGGGACACGCTGAATACCGCATGGTATCTGCGCCATCAGCTGTCCTCCGACTGGCGCATTGCATATTGCAGCCGCATCGGCATGGGGCAGTTTTCGCAACAGATGGTCGATTTCCTGACCGGCGAGGGGATCGACGCCACCCACGTCTCTCGCGACCCACAGCGCGAAATTGCGCTTTACGCCATCTCGCTAAAGGATGGCGAGCGCAGCTTCAGCTATTGGCGCGACACCTCGGCGGCAAAGCGTCTGGCGGACGATCCGACTGTGCTTGCCTCAGCCCTGCAAGGGACGGCGATCGCCTATTTCTCGGGTATCACGCTTGCCATCCTGCCCGACGCGGGCCGCAAAGTTCTGATTCAGGCGCTTAGCGCCGCCCGCGCCGCGGGCACTCAGGTGGTCTTTGACCCTAACTTGCGCCCCCGGCTGTGGCCGGATCTGCCAGTCATGCGCAATGAGATCGAAGCCGCTGCCGCCATCGCCGATCTCGTCCTGCCAAGCTTTGACGATGAGCACAGCTTTTTCGGCGACGGCGATCCGCAGGCAACGATTGCCCGCTATCTAAGCCGGGGGGCGGGGCAGGTGGTGGTCAAGGCGGGCGGTGCCGCGATCCACTATGGCGGCCGCGAGGGCGCAGGGTTGATCAAGGATCTGCCGCGTGAAACCCCGGTCGATACCACCGCCGCCGGCGACAGTTTCAACGCCGGATATCTGGCTGCACGTATCGGCGGAGCCGATATTCCTGCCGCGATCCATGCTGCGCATGACCTCAGCCGGAAGGTGATCCTTAACCACGGCGCATTGGTCCGTGAGGCAGTGGCGCGGTAAGATGGTCACGAAACGACAGCAGATGCCCTTGGGCGAAATGCTTCAGGTTCTGACACTGGGTGATGTGCGAAAGCCCGACCGGCAGGCCGGTCGGCAGCCGCGATGACTATTGATGGCGGCTGAAGCGTAAGCGATATTTCAGGCCGGAGGTCGCCATGCCAAAGTATCGCTTTAAATTTAATTTATATCAATGGGTTGAGGTTTATTTATTATAAATAAAATCAAGAACAACCCCCTGTAGAAAACCTTGGCCACAGTCCAGTTTTCATCCACCGCAGATCCTCTGGCACAAACTCCCCGGGCAGGTTCTGATAGCACACTGGACGTAGAAACCTGCGGATCGCCATGGTGCCGGCCGAGGTCGCGCCAAAGTTCGTCGAGGTCGGATATGGGCCGCCGTTAACCATGACGTCACAGACCTCGACGCCAGTTGGAAAGCCATTCACCAGTACCCTGCCCGCCTTGCACTCAAGGATCGGCAGCAGACGCTGCGCATGGGGCAGATCGGCGCCATCCATATGCAGGGTGGCGGTCAATCGCCCCTCAAGGCCACGCGCCAGAGTCAGCATCTCGTCCAGATCGCACACCAGCACGATCAGACCCAAGGGACCAAAAACCTCCTGGCCAAGCGCCGGGTCGGCGAGAAGTTCCGAAACTCTCGTTTCGTAAAGGTTTGGCCCTGCCTCGCGGCCAGCAGCATCAGAAGTCACAAGCAGCCTGACTGCATTGCGACTGTCGAGCACCGAGTTGCTGCAACGATAGGCCTCGGCAATGCTCTCGGTCAGTATGACCTGAGGATCTACCTGTCCCGGCGCCGCACGGATGGCTGCGGCGAAACGGTCGGTATCGGGACCCTCAACCACAACGGTGATGCCGGGATCAGTACAAAACTGGCCTGCCCCCAACCGGCCCGGTCGCTGCCCGGATCATCAGCCCGCACGGCAAGAGCTGCCGACGAAAAAAAACATCGGATTGCCTGAACCCGGCTCGCCCAAAAACGGGATCGGTTCTGGCCGGGCAGCGCAAAGATCAAACGGCGCACGCCCCCTCCCGGCTAGGCTACCGGTACTGATCAGCGGATGCTGGACCAAGGCCGCGCCCGTCTGATGCTCCGCCCCCTGGATCAGACTGAATATACCCGGATGCATCCCGGATTTTGTAATGGCTGCACGAATCTCATCTGCAACAATCTCGGCGGTGCCGGGACCACCGGGCATCCGGTGGTAGAGGCCAAGGCGGTGTCGCCACCAGCGGTCGAGAAAGCCAGCGGCAAGTTCGAAGCACCGAACACTGCCACTGGCCCGATCGGGCGCTGGATCAGCCGCAGATCCGGGCGGGGCGCAGGCTGACGGTCGGGCAGCGCCGGGTCATGGCGTCGATCAAGGTAATCGCCCTTTGCGAATGTGGCTCACGAACATCCGCAGCTGGCCGGCGGTGCAGCCACGCTCACCCTGCAACCGCGCCCCGGGCAAGCCGGTTCCGCGGGTCCAGATCCGGGTGATCGCTTCGGCACAAGCCTTGATCTCATCAGCGATGATTTCGAGAAAGGTCGCCCTCACCTCGCGACTGGTCCAGCCAGAGGGCCGAAACGCATCCTCAGCCGCCTGCACCACCTGATTGACCAGATCAACACTGCCTTGCGAAAACTCATGCACCGGACCATCAACCGGCGCGTTGTGAAAGCGCCGGTCCAAGCCAATCCTTTCCCCCGCGATCAGATCGCCTGCCATGGGCGAAAAGCCCATATCAATATCCTTAAAATTCAAATTCTTTCACGGAATTCCTGCGACCCAACATGAAGGCGTCAGCGACCAGAACCAGCGGTGACAGATCGACATCACACGCTGACCCGGCGACCAGTTCAGCCATATGGGCATATAGCGCGGGATATTCGCCCATGATGCTCATCTGCCCCCCGGCAGGCTGGCCGTTGATTTCAAGCACATTGCCGCCCATGCGTAGGGCGAGCGTACCGCTGTCAGTCTCGAATTCCATATCCCAGGTCTGCGGCCCCTCTTGCCGAAAGTCGAAATCGGCGGAAATTCCCTGAGACAAGCTTAGCCGTGCAGCGATGGGCGCCTGACGGTTGGCAGGAAAATCAAGCTCTGCGCTCAGCACCCTTGCCGGCTGCGGCAGGATTTCGGTCAGGATAGACAGTGCGTTGATTCCGGGATCGAAAACTCCCATGCCTCCTGCGGCAAAGATCCAGTCCTGACCGGGATGCCATTTACGCACATCCTCGCGCCAGATGATGCGGCCACCACGTATCTTGCGCCCGGAAAGCCAGACTTTTGCCGCCGCTACGGCCTGTGCCGCCCGCGAATGCCATGAGGCAAACAGCGTCACCCCTTGCGCAAGGGCGAGGTCGTGCAGCGCATGAACCTCGGCTATCGTCGCGCCCGGCGGCTTTTCCAGCATCACATGCCGGCCCGCCCGCAAGGCAGCGCAGGCCACTGCAAAGCGCGGCACCGGAGGCAGGCAAAGCGACACCACCCCGATGTCCGGCCGGGCTGCAAGCAGATCCTCGATCTGTACGAAATTCTCGACCCCATCGACGCGGCCATGCCGTGAGACCGTGGCAGAAAGCCGCCACTCAGAAGATGAAGATATGGATGGAACATGCTGATCCTGAGCGATTTTTCCAATCCCGACAAGCGCGATCTTTCGCATCAATGGCTGTCCTTTCCAACCTCGCGGCCCCTGCAGCCGCGCAGGAAATCGAAATCAGCCCCGGTATCGGCTCCCCCGACATGCTCATGGAATAGCTGCGCATACCCGCCCTGCGGATGCGGCGCGGGGCTTTGCCAGACGGCCAGCCTGCGCTCGATCTCTTCCTGCGGGACGTCCAGATGCAGGCGACGGTTCGGCACATCAAGCTCGATCATGTCACCGTTGCGGACGATGGCCAAAGGCCCCCCCCGCGCCGCCTCGGGCGAAACATGCAGCACCACCGTACCATAGGCCGTACCCGACATGCGCGCGTCCGAAATCCGTACCATGTCCGTGATCCCCTTGCGCAGCACCTTGGGCGGCAGGCCCATGTTGCCAACCTCGGCCATGCCTGGATAGCCGCGCGGACCGCACATCTTCAGCACCATGACGCAGGTTTCGTCGATATCGAGTGCCTCGTCATTGATGCGCGCCTTGTAGTCGTCGATATCCTCAAAAACCACGGCGCGACCACGATGGCGCATCAGATGCGGACTGGCGGCCGAAGGTTTAAGCACCGCGCCATCCGGAGCAAGGTTGCCCCGCAGGACGGCGATGCCGCCCTGATCTGTCAGCGGGTGTTCAGCAGGCAAGATGACCTCTTCGTTCCAGTTCCGCACATCTTTGACCTCATCCCAGACTGAACGGCCCGAGACAGTCAGCGCCTCCTGATGCAACAGGCCAGCCTCTCCCAAACGCTTAAGAACTACAGGTAAACCACCGGCATAAAAGAATTCTTCCATCAAGTACTGGCCGGACGGCATCAGGTTCACGATGGTCGGAACGTCGCGGCCAAGCCGGTCCCAATCGTCCAGCGTCAGATCGACCCCGACCCGACCAGCCAGCGCCAGAAGGTGGATCACCGCATTGGTCGATCCGCCAATCGCGCCATTGGTACGGATCGCGTTCTCAAAGGCCTCACGGGTCAGGATATCGCTGGGCTTAAGGTCGTCCTTGACCATCTGGACGATCCGACGCCCGGTCAGTTGCGCCATGACGCGGCGGCGCGAATCCACGGCGGGGATCGCAGCATTGCCCGAAAGGGCCATCCCCAGCGCCTCGGCCATACTGGCCATGGTCGAGGCTGTGCCCATGGTGTTGCAGGTCCCTGAGGAACGGCTCATCGCGGCCTCGGCCTCAAGGAATTCCTCCTGCGTCATCTCGCCGGCTTTGACCGCCTCGCTGAATTTCCACAGATGCGTGCCCGAGCCGATCCTCTCGCCCCGGAACCAGCCGTTCAGCATCGGCCCGCCGGTGACAACGATCGAGGGGATATCAGTCGAGGCAGCCCCCATCAGCAAGCTGGGCGTGGTCTTGTCACAACCGACCATCAGCACCGCGCCGTCGATGGGCTGGCCGCGCATCGCCTCTTCGACAGCCATGGCGGCAAGATTGCGATACATCATCGCGGTCGGACGATAGGTGTTTTCGCTTGCTGAAAAGACCGGAACCTCGACGGGAAAGCCCCCGGCCTCCCACACGCCGGCTTTCACCTTTTCGGCCAGATCGCGCAGGTGACCGTTACAGGGTGTCAGATCAGACCAGGTGTTGAGAATGCCAATGACCGGACGTCCGTCAAAAATATCATGGGGATAGCCCTGATTCTTTAACCAGCCGCGATGATAGATGGTGTCACGGGAATTGCCGCCATACCAATGTTGGGAACGCAGCCTACGCGGCCAGGGGGCGGGAGTGAAAGACTTGGACATCAAAGCACCTCGACACAGGTCAGGGGTTCGCTACGCTGATCCAGTGCCAGCGGATTGCGCAGCGCGAGACCAAGTGCCGGGGCCTCGATCTCGAACACATCGCCTGCGCGGCAGCGAATATCATCGGCGAAGGACAGGGTCGCAGTGCCAAAGAAATGCACATGCACATCACCCGGCTGACGGAAAAGCGCGTATTTAAAGTGATGATGTTCAAGGTTGGCGATGCTATGGGACATATTCGCCTCTCCTGACAGAAAGGGTTTTTCCCACAGGACCGAGCCGCCCCGCAGAATACGGCTCATGCCCTCGACATGCCGGGGCAGATCGCCAAGCAGGATCTCGGGACCAAAGCTGGCCGGGCGCAGTTTGGAATGGGCAAGCCACAGGTAATTCCCCCGCTCGGTCACATGGTCCGAGAATTCGTTGCCAAGCGCAAAGCCAAGGCGAAAGGGCCGGCCATCCGGACCGATCAGATAAAGGCCGGCAATCTCGGGCTCTTCGCCCGCGTCCAGCGCAAAGGCGGGCGCGGTCAGGGGCGCGCCAGGCACGGCCAGCGCATGGCCGTTGCCCTTGTAGAACCATTCAGGCTGCACCCCCGGTTCATCCGGCGCGGGCTTTCCGCCTTCCAGACCCATGCGGAACATCTTCATACTGTCCGTGATATCGGCTGCATCAATTGCCGCACCATGCATGGCATCGCGCGCCGCAGCCGAACCAAGATGCGTCAAGCCTGTGCCGCTGACATGCAAATGCGCCGGATCGGGATGGTCGAGCGGTAGCAGAACCCGCCCCTCGGCCAGCGCGGCAACCAGATCGACCGCAGCACCCTGTCCACGGCTTTCAGCTTCGGCCGCAAGGCTGTGTCTGGCAGCGATGGCGGCCAAGGCCAGATCGCGGGTGCTTTCCGCCCCCGGCACCAGATGTGCCTGATCCTGACGGCGCAGAGCAACGGCCCGGCTGCCCTCAGGCAGAATTAGTTGAGACAGATACATGCTATGGCCCTCGCTGCGATCGGTCAGAGCGGGGTACCACCGGCATTTTGCAAGGCATCTCCTCCCACCGGGCAACCGTTCCCCTCTGACGGCTTGCGAATGATCCAGCCATGAAATTACATAATGGTAAAATTACTTCGTCTTCCATTTGCATATCGGATCTGTTATGTCATTACCTCCTGCCCGCCTGATGTTGAAACCTGCCCAACTGCGGCTGATCCAGCAGATCGCCGAAACTGGCCAGCTACAGATGGCGGCCGAACGTATTGGCATGACCCAACCCGCCGCCTCGCGTATGCTGGCCGAGATCGAAAACCAGGTCGGTGCCCAGCTTTTCCTGCGCCAGCCCAAGGGCATGGAACCGACCGAGATCGGACGCGCCGTCCTGCGCCGCGCACGCGTCATCCTGCGCGAGATGTTCAGCATGGCCTCGGACGTGCAGGCGCTGCGCAACGGCTTTGGCGGCGCCTTGCGGGTGGGCGCGGTGACCGGGCCTGCGGTCGGCTATCTCGTTTCGGCCATCCGCGAGATCAAGCAAGGTGCCCCCGATGCCGAGATCACCGTTGATGTCATGCCTTCGCGCGAGCTGTTGCAACATCTGGCGGCCGGAGAAATGGATTTCGTCCTTGCCCGTATCCTGCCGGAATTCGACAGCCGCGACTTCAACATCCTGCCGATGCGGGATGAAAAGGTGGCTTTTCTGGTTCGCTCGACCCACCCGCTAAGCCGCGCCGCCCCGGTGACACTGACCGAGCTTTGCGAACAGGAATGGATCATGCAGCAACGCGGCGCACCGATCCGCGAGGCGACGCTTTCCGCCTTTGCCGATGTTGGCCTGCCCGAACCGCGCAATATCGTCAACAGCCCCTCGTTGCTGCTGACCATCGCCTATCTTGCGCAAAGCGACGCGGTCGCGCCCATGTCCGAAGAGGTGGCCGAACTTCTGATCCGCCCTCCGGTCGGCGCGGGTTTTGCGGTCTTGCAGGTCCCGCATGAAATCCGGGTCTCGCCCTATTACCTGCTGGACCTCAGACGCCGCCCGCTGTCGCCTCTGGCGATGCGGCTACGAGAAAAGCTGGTCATGCTGTCAGAAAGCCCGGTGCGCGACACCTTTGGCCAAGGCGGCTAGTACCCTAAGCACTCTCGGCAGCAAGCTTCAGCCCCAGCCCTGCAAAACAGGCGGCAAAGGTGCGGCGCAGCCAGTTCATCGCCCTTTCGCTGTGCAAAAGGTGCTGCCTGCCCCGCGCCGCCAGTGCGGCATAGCCCAGAAAGACCACAAAGGTCATCAGCGTAAAGCCCAGCCCCAACTCGAACAGCAGGCTGATCGGGCTGCCTGCAGGGACGAATTGCGGGATGAAAGCTACAAAGAACAGCGGCAATTTCGGGTTAAGGATATTAAGCACCACCCCGCGCCAGACCAGCGCCCTACGCGACTGAGGCGCTGAGGGGCGCAGCGACAGCCCACCCCTATCCTTCAACACCGACCAGGCCGTCCACAGCAGATACGCAACGCCTGCATATTTGATCGTCTGAAAGATAACGGCGCTGGTGTGCAGGATCGCGGCAAGCCCCGCCATGGCGATGACCAGATGGATCACCGTGGTGATCGTGCATCCGGCCGCGGCCCAGAACCCTGCCCTCATCCCCCCTCCAAGGGTCGCGGACAGGGTATAGACCACGCCAATTCCCGGCGAAACGCAGATGACAAAGATGGTCAGAAGATATTCAAGGCTCACGCTTCAGGTTCCTCCACCCGGATTAAGCCGGGATTAAAGGAACTTCGGCCTCGCGCAAACACACAAGCACGCCGTTGCGCAAAGGTCCCGGCGCCGCGCTGTGGGTGCGGCACCGGGCAATAGTCAGGCGTTTTGCAGGCTGGGTTCGTCCCGGCTTTGCAAAACAGCCTTGTCGGTCTGGCCAAGGATCTGCGAGGTGACCGTGCCCGCCGTCATCGAACCCGAAACGTTCAGCGCCGTCCGGCCCATGTCGATCAGCGGTTCGACCGAGATCAGCAGCGCCACCAGCGTCACGGGCAGGCCCATGGCCGGCAGGACGATCAGCGCCGCCATGGTCGCACCCCCACCGACCCCGGCTACCCCGGCCGAGGACAAGGTGACAATGGCCAAAAGCGTCATGATCCAGCCCGGATCAAGCGGGTTGATCCCGACTGTCGGCGCCACCATCACAGCCAGCATGGCCGGATAAAGCCCGGCGCAGCCGTTCTGGCCAATGGTTGCCCCGAATGACGCCGAGAACGAGGCGATCGTTTGCGGCACGCCCAAACGGCGGGTCTGTATCTCGACGTTCAGCGGGATGGTCGCGGCACTTGACCGGCTGGAAAAGGCAAAGGTCAGCGCCGGCACGATCTTGCGGAAAAACACCAGCGGGTTCACCCCGGTCAGGCTCAGCAGCACAGCATGCACGACGAACATGATCCCCAGCCCCAGATAAGAGGCAACGACAAATTTGCCGAGGTTCAGGATGTCGCTGGCATTCGAGGTTGCCGCCATCTTGGTCATCAGGGCCATGACGCCATAGGGGGTCAGCACCATGATCAGCCGCACCAGCTGACCGATCCAGGCTTGCAGGATGTCGATCAGGTTCAGAAGGCTGCGTCCCTTTTCCTCGTCACGGCGCACCAGGCGGATCGCGGCGACGCCAAGGAAGGCCGCAAAAACCACCACCGCGATGATCGAGGTCGGGTTCGCCCCGGTCAGATCAGCAAAGGGGTTCTTGGGGATAAAGGACAGCAGCAGCTGCGGCACCGTCAGGTCGGCAACCTTGGGCGCATAGTTCGTCTCAAGCGCCGCCAGCCGGGCGGTTTCGGCCGCACCTTGCGTCAGCCCTTCGGCTGTCAGACCAAAGGCCAGCGCCATGACGACACCGACAAAGGCGGCGATCGCCGTGGTGACCAGAAGCGTGCCCAGCGTCAGGACCGAGATCCGCCCCAGCGCCGAGGCATCGTAAAGCCTCGACACCGCGCTGAGGATCGCGGCAAAGACCAGCGGCATCACCACCATCTGCAACAGCTGCACATAGCCGTTGCCGACCACGTTGATCCAGTCGATCGTGGTTTTCAGCACCGGTGCGCCGTTGCCATAGACAAGTTGCAGCCCGATCCCGAACAATGTGCCAAGGATAAGGCCGACAAAGACCCGCACCGACAGCGACAGCCGCCCGCCTTGCAGGCGGACCAGCACCACGATCAGCGCGGCAAAGATCAGTAGATTGACAAGAACGGTTGCCATCGCGTGTCTCCGGCAATTTCAGATTGAGTCATCAAGCCATAACCGAACCGCAACGTATAGAGACGACCGTTGCAAAACGGTCCTGCGTTGCCGACATGTCCCTGTCGCGGCGGTCGTCCGGGCCGGATCCGACAAGGGGGCAGCCATAGCCCGCCGCAGCACAATATTCAATCTGTTTTTGATTCTGTATATAGATATTGCAGATTATTACTTACTGCCCTGCCGGTTAATCTGCGCCCGCCGATGCCCTCTTTGAGATTTTTTCGCCCTATGGCTCGGCCCGTTTCCCGGTGATCCGGCCCATCGCAACAGCAAGGCAGGCCATGCACAAGCTTTCGCCCCAGATTGTCGCGCGCTTATTGCGCCAGCGGATGCATAGGCAATGACCAAAGACCGGAACGCAACCCTGCGACTGCTTATCGTGGTGGCATTGGTCGGGCTGGCGTTACGGCCCTTTCTGACCGGCGTCGGCCCCGTGACCGCGCCGATGCGGGCCGAAACCGGCCTGTCCCTGCAGGGACTGTCGGCGCTGACACTGGTGCCGATCCTGCTGATGGGCGCGGGGGCGTTCTTTGGTCCGGCCATACTGGCAAGGCTGGGGGCGAAACGCGCCACCGTTCTTGCGCTGGTCATTCTGGGCTTCGGTTCCGGGCTGCGGCTGGTGGCCCATTCGACCTTTGACCTTCTTGGCTCGGCAGTGCTGCTTGGCCTTGGCGCGGCGGGCGCGCAGGCTGCCTTTCCCGCCATCATCAAACGCGAATTCCAACAGGGGCTGAACCTCGCCATGGGGCTTTACGCCTCGATGATGATGGGCGGCGGCGCATTTGGCGCACAGGCCGCGCCGCTGATCGCGGCATGGTCTGGCAGCTGGAGGCTGGCGCTTGGCTGGCTTGCCGTGCCCGCCCTGATGACAGCCCTGCTGGCCGCGCTTGTCCTGCCGTCCGAAAAGCGCCAACCGCGAGAGGGTCGCCAACGGCTGGCCCATTGGCTGCGCCTGCCCCGGGTCTGGCTGCTTATGGCCTGTTTCGGGCTTATCAACGGGGGATACTCATCCTCGGTCGCGTGGATTTCGCCTACCTTTCAGGAACTAGGCTGGTCAGCCGGGGCAAGTGGCGGACTGCTCGCCCTGCTTGCCGTCGGACAGGCAGTTTCGGCGCTGCTGATCCCGGCACTCGCCAACCGCTCACGCGACCACAGGCCGTGGCTGGCGCTTTGCCTTGCAATGCAGATCATCGGCTTTGCCATGCTGATCCTGCGCCCCGAGGCCGCGCCGCATATGGTCACCTTTATGCTGGGCGCGGGGCTTGGCGGGTGTTTCTCGCTGATGATGATTGTCGCGCTGGACCATCTGCCTGGTCCGGCCGAGGCCGGAACGTTGGCAGCCCTGATGCAGGGCGGAGGCTTTCTGCTCGCCGCGCTGCCACCATGGGTGCTGGCCCTGCTGCATGATTTGACGGGCAGCTTCACCGCTGGCTGGGCGCTGCATCTTGCCGCTGTGCTGGTGGTGTCGGTGCTGATCCTTGCCCTGTCGCCCGCAGACTATGGCAAGGCCATGCAGCGCCTTGACGTTCCGGCCGGCCCCGCCGGGGATGCCGCGCCCGCCGAATAAAAGTTTCAACAGGAGGAGAAACCCATGCAAACCATCACCAGGCTGGATCAAGCCGACGCGCGCCTGCTTGTCGAAGGGGCCGAGGCCCATGCCCGCACCATCGGCGTCCCCATGTGCATCGCCGTCACCGATGAAAGCGGCCAGCTTTTGGCTTTTTCGCGCATGGACGGGGGCAAGGTGACATCAGCCACCATTGCCGTAGACAAGGCCTTTACTGCCGCAGCGGCTCGTAAAGCCACCCATGAATATGGCGCAGCTAGCCAGCCCGGCGCGCCAGCCTGGGGCATTTTCTCGGCTATCGGCGGGCGGCTGACGGTCGTGGGCGGTGGGCTGCCAGTTGAACACGAAGGCCAGACGGTCGGCGGGATCGGCGTATCATCAGGGACGCCCGATCAGGATCAGTCTGTCGCCCAGGCCGGTATCGACCACTGGCGGGCCCATCGCGCCTAAGGTTGTGGAAGCGCATCCGCCGCGACCCTGCAGGATCGGGGCGGATGCAGGTTCGGTCCTAGCGCGGGCCGGGCTTACCCGAACGGGTCCCGGGCTTCGGACGGGCACGGAAGGGCTTATCTTCCCCCTTGCCCTGCCAGCCACCCTCGGCGCGGTGCGAGCGGAAACCGGCGGCGCGTCTGGGCCGTCCCTCGGCGCCGTCATCGCGGGCCGATCCGCCATGAGACTTGAAGCCCGCCGATTTGGAGCCAGCCTTGGGACCGGGTTTCGCGGAGGTCTTATGAGCCAGCTTCTTTTCACTGCTCCAGCGTGCCTTGCGCGGTGCCTCGGCTGCCTCGGCCTGCGGCGCAGGCGCATTGCGCGTAACTGGCTCTGACGCGACAGGTTCAGGACGAAGCGGCGGTTTTGCCCCGGCCTTAGCCTTGGCACGCGGGCGCAGTTCCTGCGGCTCGGCGTAGGGGGCGCGGGGGAAATGTGCCCGTTCTGGTCCTCGTTCCTGGCTGCGATCCTGTCCACGGTGCGGCTTTTTCACCCGGGCAGCAGGAGCATCGAAAACCGGCTCGCCCTCAATGCGGCGCATGGTCAGGCCGGGCTCAAGTTCGGTCCGTTCGCCAAAATTATCGGCGACAGCTGCCGCGATTTGTACAAAGGTCTGTTCGGTCTTGACCCGGATCGCGCCAATCGCGTCACGGGTGATATCCCCGGCCTCGCAGATCTTGGGCAACAACCAGCGCGCCTCGGCCCGACCGGAATGGCCGACCGAAAGCAGGAACCATACCGCCGGGCCAAACTCTCCACGCTCCCGCGGGGCCGAAGGCGCCGGCACGACGTTTTCCGACAGTTCCTCGGGCGCCGGACGCCCTTCGCGCCACAGTCTCACAAAGGCCGAGGCAACCTGTTCCGCACCAAACCGGTCAAGCAGCGCAGAGGCCAGCGCGGCTTCGTCGCCCGGCGCTTCGCCCAGGGCGGGATGATCCGTCATCCGCTCATCATCGCGCGCCTGCACTTCCTCGGCCGAAGGGGCCTTGCCCCATTCCGCGACCAGCCGCGCACGCTGCAACAGCCGCTGAGCGCGCTTGTATTCCGAAGACGGCACGATCAGCACCGAGGTCCCCTTGGCCCCAGCCCGTCCGGTCCGGCCCGAACGATGCAAAAGCGTGTCCGGGTTGGTTGGCAGATCGGCATGAATCACCAGTTCAAGCCCCGGCAGGTCGATGCCGCGCGCGGCAACATCGGTAGCGATACAGACCCGCGCCCGCCCGTCACGCAGCGCCTGCAAGGCGTGGCTGCGTTCCTGCTGGGACAGCTCGCCCGACAGTGCCACGACCTTGAAGCCGCGATTGCCCATCCGCGCCAGCAGATGGTTCACATTAGCCCGGGTCTTGCAAAAGATGATCGCGCGGCTCGCCTCATAATAGCGCAGCGTGTTAAAGATCGCGTGCTCACGGTCGCGAGCCGCCACGGACAGGGCGCGATATTCGATATCGCCGTGCTGGCGCGCCTCGCCCATGGCCTGAATGCGCAGCGCGTCGCGCTGGAAATCGCGCGCAAGCTGTTCAATAGCCGGAGGCACGGTTGCCGAAAACAGCAGCGTGCGGCGGCTGGCCGGCGCGCTGCCCAGGATAAATTCCAGGTCCTCGCGAAAGCCGAGGTCCAGCATCTCATCGGCCTCGTCCAGAACGCAGGCGGCAAGTCCGCTCAGATCCAGCGACCCGCGTTCGATATGATCGCGCAGGCGGCCGGGCGTGCCGACGACGATATGCGCGCCACGCTCAAGCGCCCGGCGCTCGGTGCGGTAATCCATCCCACCAACGCAAGTGGCGATCCGCGCCCCGGCCTGGGCATAAAGCCAGCCAAGTTCGCGCGCCACCTGCAAGGCCAGTTCACGCGTGGGGGCAATCGCCAAAGCCAACGGCTGGCTGACATCGGGAAGGCTGTCGCCGTCAAGAATATCGCCCGCCATGGCAAGGCCAAAGGCCACGGTCTTGCCCGACCCGGTCTGGGCCGAGACCAGCACATCGCGTCCCCGCGTCTCGGGCTCAAGCGCCGCTTGTTGTACAGAGGTAAGGCTGGCATAGCCCTTGGCCGCCAGCGCCGCGGCCAGAGGCGCGGCAATATCATGTTCGTTCATCTTCTTCGCCAGAAAGGGGATGCGCAGCATCCGGGTGAAAGGCACCATCCCCTTTGCGGTCAGACCCCAGCCTTGGGTCGCCGGCCCGGAATGCAGAGCCAAGCTGCCCCCATAGCCGCCCCTGCCCCGCAAGTCAAAGCGAAACTCGGAAGCCGGTCTTTGACGTCAGGGCAGCGGCGGCTCTTTTTGGGTCGGCACGCCCGGGTCGTGACCAAGACAGCGACGCACCTCGGTCAGAAACAGTTGCAGTGCCGGGACCGGGTCGCGATGGTGATAGACGATATAGACCTCGGACACCGGGGGGTTCGGCCGGATCGGCAGAAATGTCAGCGGCCCGGCCGTCAGCCGTGCAATTCCCGCCGGCACGATGCTGACACCAAAGCCCGCAACGATCAGGCTGGGGATTGATTGCGCGTCAACGACCTGTTGCGAAACCTGCGGCCGATAGCCCGAAGCGATGATGCAGGACATGACATAGGCCGCGAAATCCGAGCTTTCGGGTCGCAGCACCACATGCTGATCCTCGCGCAGATCGTCGATCGACACATAGGTGCGTCCGGCCAGCCTATGGTCGCTGCGCACCAGCGCCATCATCTCTTCCCGCCAGCCGTATTCATAGGCCAGCTCATCATCACGCGGCACCGAGCGGTTAAAGCTGACATCCGTGCGCCGGCTCAAAACCTCGGTCAATTGAGTCGCTGGCGTCTGCTCATGAACACGCAACGTGATTCGTGGATGCAGGCGCGCAAACTGGGCCAGAAGCTCGGACAGGCCGCCGCGTAAAATCGAACCAGTTGCCCCGATTTCCAGCAATCCGTCCTGGCCGCGTTGAATTTCCCGGATCTCATGCAGGCTGCGTTCATATTGATCCAGCATGTTGCGCGCACGCGGCAGAAACAGCTCTCCGGCACGTGTAAGCGCCACCTTGCGGCTGGTGCGGCTGATGAGCTCGGCGCCAACTTCACGCTCAAGTGTCTGAAGTTGCGTGCTTAATGGCGGCTGCGACATGTTCAGCCTACGGGCTGCCCGGGTAAAGTTCAGCTCTTCGGCCAGAACGACAAAGCAGCGGAGTTGGCGCATTCTCATAGCGTCACCGTATAGATCACTAATAAATCAATATTAGACACGGATGTGACATTCGCCAACTATTGATCAAATAGGGGGCCTGTCTCGGCCTGCATGTTGCCCGATGCGAGTGAGGACGCATCCGGCATGTGCAGGCCGCGGCGCACCTCTTCCGTCACAGGGGGGAACGGAAACACATGCCAAAATGGTCCAGGTCCTTGTTTGGACAGGTTTGCGTGGCGCTGGTGCTGGGGGTCATCGCCGGCTTTTTCGCGCCTGAATTCGCAGCCAAGATGAAGCCGCTCGGGGACGGGTTCATCAAACTTATCAAGATGCTGATCCCCGTCATCGTCTTTTGCGTCGTCGTGCATGGCATCGCCAGCGCGGGTGACCTGAAAAAAGTCGGCAAGGTCGGCATTCGCGCCATCATCTATTTCGAGGTCATCACCACGATCGCTCTCGCCCTTGGCATCGCGATTGCCTACCTCTTTGGTCCCGGTCACGGGATGAACATAGATGTGACCCAGCTCGACGCCTCGGCCCTGTCGTCCTATGTCGACCGCGCCAATGAAGTCAGCAGCGGCGGCACGGTCGAATTCCTGATGAAGCTGATCCCGACCACGATGGTCAGCGGCTTTGCTCAGGGCGACGTACTGCAGGTGCTGCTGGTCGCCGTGCTGTTTGGCTGCGCGCTGTCGCTGGTTGGCGAACGTGGCAAGCCGCTTTTGCACATGATCGAACTGACGGGCGACGTGACCTTCAAGATCATGGGCTTTATCGTCCGTCTGGCCCCGATCGGTGTCTTTGGCGCCATCGCCTTTACGGTCGGCAAATACGGCATCAGTTCACTGGCACAGCTGGGTTATCTGGTCGGGCTGTTCTACGTCACCATCGCCATCTTTGTCTTTGTCGTCCTGGGTTTCGTGATGCGCATGGCCGGGTTCAGCATCATCAAGCTGATCCGCTACCTGCGCACCGAGGTCAGCATCGTTGCCGGCACCGCATCAAGCGACTCGGTCCTGCCCCAGACCATGCGCAAGCTGGAAAAGCTGGGCATCAAGGACTCGACCGTGGGTCTGGTGGTGCCGACGGGTTACTCGTTCAACCTTGACGCCTTCTCGATCTACCTGACGCTGGCAGCGGTCTTTATCGCCCAGGCGACCAACACGCCGCTGTCCACCACGGACCTGCTGGCTATTCTGGGCGTGGCACTGATCACCTCCAAGGGGGCGCATGGGGTGCCGGGTTCGGCTATCGTGATCCTGGCTGCAACGCTGGCCGCGATCCCCGCGATCCCCGCCATCGGTCTGGTGCTGGTGCTGTCGGTGGACTGGTTCATGGGCATCGCCCGTGCGCTGGGGAACTATCTGGGCAACTGCGTCGCCACCGTGGTCGTCGCATCCTGGGTGGGCGATATCGACCGCGACCGCGCCCGCCGCATCCTGGATGGCGAAGATATCTCAGAGCCGGATCTGCTGGACGAAGATGCACCCATGACCCAGCTGCAGCACGGCTGACGAGGTCCCTCGCAGGGCTGACCGGGGCCCGCGTGACAAGACCCGGTCAGCCCTGCCGAGACGACGGCCTGCGCCCTCCCTCCCGATGGCGCAGGCCCTTTTATGTCGGAAAGGCCAGCCTCAGGGCAGCCCGGTCACGAAACCCTCATCCGTCAGAATATCAATCAACGCCTGCACTGCACGGGTGCGATAGCGCCGCGGATTGGTTAACAACGCAAATGGCCTCTCGGCCCCCGTCAGCGGCTGGGTAATGATCCAGCCCGATGCCTCCGGTCGTGCCACCGCCCGCTGAGACAGTGCCGCAAGGCATCGGCTGGAGGCAACCGCGCTCAGCACTGCCTCGTTCGAGGGTAACTCCAGCGCCACCGGCAGCGCCGCAACAGACAGGCCCTGCTCAGTCAGCCAGACCTCGAACTCGGATCGTGTACCTGATCCCGGTTCGCGCAAAATCCAGCTTTGCGTGGTAAGCTCGGCCACCGGCACCGTCTCGCGCCCGGCCCAGGGATGGGTGGCGGCCATAATCAGGACCAGCCGATCTCGTGCCACCACCTGCCGATGCAGATCGCCGTGACTGACCGCGCCTTCGACCAGACCCAGATCAGCGCCCCCCTCTTGCACCGCATCAGCGACCTGAGTGGTATTGCTGACCGTCAGGCGCAGCTCGATCCCCGGATGCATCTCGCGCAGCGCGACCAGCCGCGGCGGCAGCCAATAGCTCGCCACGGTCTGGCTGGAGTGCACCCGCAACCGGCCGCGCGGCTCACGCGCCAGATCCTCCAGCACCATCTCGGCGGTCTCGGCCCGGTCCAGCACCGCGCGGGCCTCGGTCATAAAGGCGGCGCCGGTGTCAGTCAGCACGATCCGCCGCCCGATCCGGTCAAAAAAGCGTACACCATGCCGGGCCTCAAGCGCCGAAATCGCTGCGCTGACCGCTGACTGCGTCAAGTTCAGCGCCTCGGCAGCACGGGTGACATGCTGACGTTCGGCCACGGCCAGAAAGATACGAAGCTGCTCAAGGGTCATGCTTGATTAATAAGAATTATCGAACAATATGGCAAATATAATGCGATAGATTGAACAGCAGTCAGGGACCATGTTCCGCCTTAAAGATAGAAAGGTACGAACATGTCCTCGACAGATCAGCGTTCGCAAAACCAGATCACCGCTGCTGGCTGGCGATTCCCTGTCTTGCCGGGGCTGGGACTGACCTTTGCGATCGCGGTCGCCGCAACAGCGGTGCAGCAGCTGTCGGGCATCGCGGCGCTTAGCCCTCTGGTGGTGGCGATGGTGCTGGGAATGGCGATTGGGAACCTGACCGGCACCCCCGAGGCTGCCCGCGCCGGGATCGGTTTTTCGCTGCGCCGTATCCTGCGTCTGGCTATCGTCCTGCTGGGCTTTCAACTGACGCTTGAGCAGCTGCGCGCTGTCGGCCTGCCAGGTCTTACCGTGATTGCCGTGACACTGGCCGTGACTTTCGTGTTTACCCGCTGGGTGGGCCGCGTGTTGGGGGTCGAGGCACGGCTGGCCGAACTGATCGCCGCCGGCACCTCGGTCTGCGGTGCATCTGCGGTAATCGCCACCAATACGGTGACGCGTGGGACGGACGAGGACGTCGCCTATGCCATCGCCTGCGTGACGGTTTTTGGCTCGCTGTCGATGCTGGCGATGCCGATCCTTGGCGGGATGATGGCGATGGGGCCGACCTCGTACGGCATCTGGGTCGGGGCGACCATCCATGAGGTAGCACAAGTCGTCGGCGCAGGTTTCCAGCACGGGGCCGAGGCCGGGCAGGCCGCCACAGTCGCCAAGCTTAGCCGCGTCATCATGCTCGCCCCCCTGATCCTGACGCTGGGTGCGCTTGCCCGTCGGCGGGGAGCCAAGGGCACGGGCAAAGCCCCGACGCCGTGGTTCGTATTAGGATTTATAGCTGTGGTGGTGCTGAACAGCGCCCTGCCCCTTCCCGAGGCGCTGCATGCCGAAGTCGCAGGCCTGACCGCCTTTCTGCTGACCATGGCACTTGCCGCGATGGGGCTGGAGACTGATCTGCGCAAGCTGCGCGCCAAAGGCATACGACCCCTGTTGCTGGGCGCAGTGGCCTGGCTGTTCATCTCGGCGCTCGGGCTGGGGTTGGTTGCGCTGACATGAGGATTGAGCGCAGCAGCGCCCGCCCCTAGATATGGGCCATGTTGCAGCCCGCCGACACCCGCCCGATGACCCGGCGCGAAACAGAGGTTCGCCGTTTTGTCCGCGACCGCTACGGCTTGCGCGGCACCTTGGCGCTGCATTGCCATGCGCTTGGACTGGACCTGTTGCGCGCGCCGGTGAACGTCATGCTATCGCCACTGTTCCTGCTGGTGCGGCTGGGTGCACCAATCCTGCGGCGGTTAAGGCTGTTGCAGGCAGCAGACTGGCTGGCCGGGCGGCAGATATTCCTGAAATCCGATGTTGCCCGGCAGATCCGGGCCGATCTTGCGTATTTCATCGACGACCTTGCAGATAAGGATCTGGCCCCCAAGGCCCCGCCCGAAAGCATCGCCCGCGCAGTGGCCGATTATGCCGAGACCCGCAACGCCGTCGCTGAGATATCAACATCGCTCATCGTTCTGGTTGCGGGGCTGGTGCTTTTTCATCGCCCGACACCGGGGGTCATCTCGCTTGCCGGGCCGATCGCGCATCTGCAGGCGCAGGCACAGGCAGTGCGGGATTTCGCACTGGGAAGCTGGGCCGGCCGCATGTGGTACTGGGCCTTTCCGGCCGAGCTGTCGACGGCAAAGCTGGTACTGACCGGAATCGGTCTGGCCATGCTGGCCTCGGTCATAACCACCTTTGCCGGGTTGATCGCCGATCCTGTTCAGTTGTGGACCGGCATCCACAGGCGCCGGGTGATGCGCTTGCTAAGACGGCTCGACCGCGCCGAGAACGCCCCGGCGCTTGAGCGTGAGCATGTGCTTGCCCGGCTAGGCGATCTGTCCGATCTGGCGCTGAGCCTGTGGCGCAGCCTCAAGGGCTAGACCTTACAGATTGAATTGCCACCATCGGCCAGCATTGCAGAGCCGGTGATAAAGCTTGCATGGTCAGACAGCAGAAACAGCGCCGCCCGTGCGATCTCTGCGGGCTCAGCCATACGCTTCAGGGCATGCAGGCCCGAGATGAAACCTCCGGTTTCGGGGTTGGTCGCGGCATCTCCTGCCATCTCGGTCAGCGTGCCACCGGGCAGCAGGGCATTGGCGCGGATGCGTTGCGGGCCATAATCCACCGCCAGCGCCTGCACCAATCCGATCAACCCGGCCTTGGCCGCAGCATAGCTGCCCATGCCCGGCAGTACCGCAGTATGGCCGATGAAACTGCCGGTAAACACCAGTGCGCCCCCGCCCCGCGCCAACAGCGCCGGGACCTGCGCCCGCGCGGCCATAAATGCAGCAGTCAGGTTGGTGGCAATCAGTTGCTGCCATTCCGCATCAGCGATCTCATGCACCCGGGCGCCCGAGCCGGTCTGACCGGCATTGTTGAAAGCCCCATCAAGCCCGCCAAACCGGTCCTGCGCCAGCGTGACCAGCGCCTCGGCATGGCCCGGCGCCGTAACATCGCCCGCCAGTACCGCGATGCGACCCGCACCTTGATCGATTCGGGCAGCAAGATCGGTAAGCCGGTCTTCGCGCCGGGCCGAGATCACCAGCCGCGCGCCCTCGGCCGCGAATATCTGCGCTGCGGCGGCGCCGATTCCACTAGAGGCTCCGGTGATAATAATAGTCTTGTCCTTGAGCAGCATTCTGCCTCTCCCATGCTTGTTGCAGGGTCGGTATGGGCCAGGACAGGCACCGGAAAACCCGGTTTCTTGCTTTTGAACAGAATGGTTTCGTTAACATCCTGAATGCGGGCAATTACCCACAGGGACACTACATCTCTGTGGATAGCTTAGGAACCTGCACTATATCTAGTTGACGGCCCGAAACTCTCATGGCTTACTGACGGGGTCATGGTGAATCCGGCCCCGGCCGGACGAAGAAGAGGGAAGCCGGTGAAAATCCGGCACTGCCCCCGCAGCTGTAAGCGGCGAGCGACGCTGGAACACCACTGAGGCCCTGGCTTCGGGAAGGTCAGCCAAGCCGGGACCCGCAAGTCAGAAGACCTGCCATGACACGAGATGACGTAACCGTGCGGCGGGCACGGGGCTGGATCAGGACCGGATGGCATCGCCATCGGCCCGGCCCCTTGTTGCCGACAACACTGAAGGAGCCGAGGCATGACCATCACCGTTTATTCCAAACCCGCCTGCGTTCAATGCACCGCCACCACCCGGGCGCTTGACGCGCGTGGCCTGGCCTATCAGCTGGTCGACCTGACCGAGGACGAGGCGGCAATGGAGCTTGTGACCTCTCTTGGCTATCGTCAGGCCCCGGTGGTCATTGCTGGTGATGCGCATTGGGCCGGATTCCGCCCGGACATGATCGGCCGCCTGTCCTGACCAGCACGATGGGCGGGCTGATCTATTTCTCATCAGGCTCGGGGAACACGGCGCGTTTCGTGGACCAGCTTGGGCTGATTGCCGGGCGCATTCCGATTTCGCCCAAGGACGAGATACCGGCCCCTGCCCGCCCCTATGTGCTGATCTGCCCGACCTATGCCGATGGCGAGGGGCGCGGCGCGGTACCCAAACAGGTCATCCGCTTTCTCAACGATCCCGGCCGCCGGGCGCTGTTGCGCGGCGTCATCGCTGCGGGCAACCGCAACTTCGGCGCGACATATGCGCTGGCTGGCCGGGTAATCTCTGACAAATGCAAGGTGCCGGTTCTTTACCGTTTCGAACTGGCCGGCACCGAAATCGACATTTCCCGCGTCCGGGCGGGGTTAAAGAAATTCTGGGGGACGGAATGCTTGACAATGGCGTAAAGGCCGAACTGGACTATCACGCGCTGAACGCGATGCTGAACCTCTATGACGACGAGGGAAAGATCCGCTTTGACGCAGACCGCAAGGCCGCGCGGCAGTATTTCCTGCAGCACGTCAATCAGAACACCGTCTTCTTTCACTCTCTGGACGAAAAGCTGGGCTATCTGGTCGATGAGGGCTATTACGAGGCCGAGGTCCTTGACCAGTATCCGCGCGAGTTCCTGCACCGGATCTGGGAAGCCGCGTTCCGCCGCAAATTCCGCTTTCCGACCTTTCTTGGCGCCTTCAAATACTACACCAGCTACACGCTGAAGACCCGCGACGGCCAGCGCTATCTGGAACGTTACGAGGACCGGGTGGTCATGGTCGCGCTGGCACTGGCGCGCGGCGATGAGGTGCTGGCGATGCGCTTTATGGAGGAAATCCTTTCAGGCCGGTTCCAGCCTGCAACGCCGACATTCCTTAACGCCGGAAAAAAATCGCGGGGCGAGCTGATCTCGTGCTTCCTGCTGCGGGTCGAGGACAACATGGAATCGATCGGCCGCTCGATCAATTCGGCGCTGCAGCTCAGCAAGCGCGGCGGCGGGGTCGCACTGATGCTGACGAACCTGCGCGAGTCGGGTGCTCCGATCAAGGGGATCGAAAACCAGTCCTCTGGCGTCGTGCCGGTGATGAAGCTGCTTGAGGACAGCTTCAGCTATGCCAATCAGCTGGGCGCGCGTCAGGGTGCAGGTGCGGTCTATCTGCACGCCCATCACCCCGATATCATGCGCTTTCTGGACACCAAGCGCGAGAACGCAGACGAAAAGATCCGCATCAAGACGCTGAGCCTTGGCGTCGTTATCCCAGATGTGACCTTTGAGCTCGCCAAGCGTAATCAGGACATGTACCTGTTTTCGCCCCATGACGTTGAGCGGGTCTATGGCGTGCCCTTCTCGGAAATCCCGGTGTCCGAGAAATATGCCGAGATGGTGGACGACAAACGCATCCGCAAGAAAAAGATCAACGCCCGGGCCTTTTTCCAGACCCTGGCCGAGATTCAGTTCGAAAGCGGCTATCCCTACATCATGTTCGAAGACACGGTGAACCGCGCCAACCCCGTCGCGGGCCGCATCAGCATGTCGAACCTGTGCAGCGAGATTTTGCAGGTTAATGAGGCCTCGGAATATAATGAGGACCTTAGCTACAGTCATCTGGGCACGGATATTTCCTGCAACCTCGGCTCGCTCAATATCGCGGCGACCATGGACGGGCCGGATTTCGGCGCAACCGTCGAGGCAGCGATCCGGGCCCTGACCGCAGTGTCAGAGATGTCGGCGATCAATGCCGTGCCCTCGATCCGGCGCGGCAATGACGAAGCCCATGCCGTCGGCCTTGGCCAGATGAACCTGCACGGCTATCTCGCACGCGAACACATCCATTATGGCAGCCCGGAAGGGGTCGAGTTCACCAGTGTCTATTTTGCCGCCATCGCCTATCACGCGATCCGTGCGTCGAACCTGCTGGCGCAGGAAAAGGGTCGCAGCTTTGCCGGATTCGAGAAATCAAAATATGCCGACGGCTCGTTCTTTGACAAATACCTGAGCCGCGACTGGCTGCCGACGACGCCCGAGGTCGAACGCCTGTTCCAGAACATCCCCCTGCCGCGGCGCGAGGACTGGGCCAGGCTGAAAGACGATGTGATGGCCCACGGCCTTTACAATCGCAACCTGCAGGCGGTACCGCCGACGGGCTCGATCAGCTATATCAACAACTCGACGAGTTCGATCCACCCCATCGTCGCCAAGATCGAGATCCGCAAGGAAGGCAAGATCGGCCGGGTCTATTACCCCGCGCCCTACATGACGAACGAAAATCTGGACTATTACCGCGATGCCTATGAAATCGGGCCCGAAGCGATCATAGACACCTATGCGGCGGCGACCGAACATGTCGACCAGGGCCTGTCCCTGACTTTGTTCTTTCCTGCCGAGGCGACGACGCGCGATATCAACCGCGCCCAGATCTACGCGTGGAAAAAAGGGATCAAGACGATCTACTATATCCGCCTGCGTCAGACCGCATTGGAAGGTACCGAAGTGCAGGGCTGTGTTTCTTGCACGCTCTGAGCGGGGGCTGTCTGCCCCCGCACCCCCGAGGATATTTGTACACGAAAGAAAGGCTCTTCGGATGAAGGACCAAGCGCCGCGCCTGCCTTTGCGGGCGATCAACTGGAACCGGCTGGAGGACGAGAAGGATCTGGAGGTCTGGAACCGTCTTACGGTGAATTTCTGGCTGCCTGAAAAAGTGCCGCTGTCAAACGACGTGCAAAGCTGGGCAACGCTGCGGCCCGAAGAGCGCGAACTGACCATTCGCGTCTTTACCGGGCTGACGCTTCTGGACACGATCCAGAACTCGGTCGGCGCGCCGGCGATGATGCCCGACGCCCTGACCCCCCATGAAGAGGCGGTGCTGTCGAATATCTCTTTCATGGAGGCGGTACACGCGCGCAGCTATTCTTCGATCTTTTCGACGCTCTGCCTGACGCCAGAGGTGGATGCAGCCTTTCGCTGGGCTGAGGAAAACCCGCATCTGCAGCAAAAGGCGCGGCTGGTGGTCGATGAGTACCAGGCCGGTTCCTCGCCACTGAAGCGCAAGATCGCCAGTGTCTTTCTGGAGAGCTTTCTGTTCTATTCCGGCTTTTACCTGCCGATGTATTGGTCAAGCCGCGCCAAGCTGACCAATACCGCCGACCTGATCCGGCTGATCATCCGCGACGAGGCCGTGCATGGCTATTACATCGGTTACAAATATCAGCGCGGTCTTGAACGGCTGGACGAGGGTGAGCGCGCCGCGCTTAAGGATTTCGCCTTTTCGCTGATGTTCGACCTGTATGACATCGAGGCGAAATATACCGCCGAGCTTTATGACGGCATCGGTCTGACCGAGGATGTCAAAGCCTTCCTGCATTACAATGCCAACAAGGCGTTACAAAACCTTGGCTATGAGGCTCTGTTCCCGCCCCAGGCCTGTGAGGTGAACCCGGCGATCCTTGCCGCCCTGTCGCCCGATAGCGAAAACCATGATTTCTTTAGCGGATCGGGGTCAAGCTATGTGATCGGCAAGGCTGTCGCCACTGAGGATGAGGACTGGGATTTCTGATCCCGGCCCTATCCGTGCGCCCGTCTTTGCGCGATGGCCGAGCAGACGAGCAGTTGCGTCATGTGATAGATCATCACCGGCAGCACGGTAGCCCCCACCGCTGCTGCCGGAAAGATTGCCGTGGCGATGGGCAACCCGCTTGCCAGGCTTTTGGTCGAACCACAAAAGAACAGCACGGCCTGATCTTGGGGTGGTAGGCGGAAGAGCCGTCCCGCACCCGCCATGATCCCCATGGCCAGCGCCAAAAGCAGCGCCGTGACCAGAAAACACAGGATCAGCCCCGGAGCGGGGATCGCCGACCAGATCCCCGCGACCGTTCCTGCGCCAAAGGCTGAATAGACGATCAGCAGGATCGAGCCCCGGTCGACCACCATGGTCAGTAACCGGTGACGCCGAACAAAACCTCCGATCCAGCGGCGGGTAAGTTGCCCTATAGCAAAAGGCAGCAGGATCTGGACCGCGACTTTCTGGATCGCGTCGAGGCTTGCGCCTCCGCCTTCCTGATGCAGAAGATGGGTGACGAGCAGCGGGGTCAGCACCACGCCTACAAGGTTCGACAGAGAAGCCGCGCAGATCGCCGCCGGCACATTGCCATTGGCAATCGAGGTGAAGGCGATCGAGCTTTGTACCGTCGAGGGCAGCACGGCAAGAAACATCAGGCCCATGGTCAGTTCAGGCCCCAGCACCTGGCCAAACAGTGCCGCCAGCCCGAGCCCGAGCAACGGAAACAGCACATAGGTCGCGGCAAAGGTCAGTCCCTGCAGGCGCAGGTTCAGCAGCCCTGCCTTGACCGATGCCGGATCCAACCGCGCTCCGTACAGAAAGAAGAGCAGCGTTACAGCCCAGAAGGTCGCCCCTGACAGCAGATCCGCCGCCATGCCGCGCGCAGGCAGGAACAAGCCCAGCAACACCATGCCAAGCAAGAGCAGCATGTAGGTGTCGATGCCGATCCGTTTCAATGCGTTCATCCCTGACCTCCTGACGCGGATGCCCCCTGTCTCATACAGATCGGCGGCGGGCACAAGGCGGGGATCACGGATCATGCCGTTGCGCCCTGAACGCAGGGGCAGCATACCGCCAGGGGCTGTTGCCGCGATGGCGCTTGACAGCTGATGCTGCTGTGCGGCAATGCAAAGCCGCTACGGTTCCGGCGCTTCAGCCGGATGAAAAGGGAACGCCGGTACGCCTTATGGTCCGCGAAGGACCGGGGCAAGTCCGGGGCTGCCCCCGCAACTGTATGCGGAGAGCGATGGTCGATGATGCCACTGGGATAAAACCCGGGAAGGCCGGCCCGAGCAATGATCCGCAAGCCAGGAGACCTGCCGCAGCGATCACCCATTTCCGGCGCGGGGTGCGCCAGGAAAGCGGCCATCCCGCAGAGGTGACATTCACCATCCCGCAGGCTCTGCCCAGAGCCTTTACGGGATATTCTGCAATTCGCGGGTCAGTGACCCGCACTGGAAAGGCCAGGTCGGAATGTTCAGAACCACCGTTTCCCTTATCGCCATTACCGCCGCGCTGCTGCCTGTGATCGTGAGCGCCGAGGAGGTCCCCGAAACCGTGATCCTTGATCAGGTCGTATTGTCGGGCGGCCTCTCTCCGGTCGTCGAAAGCGCCTATGGCCGCGCCTATACCGTCCTGACCGCCGAAGATCTGCAACAGCGCCGCGTCACCACTGTTCAGGACGCGCTGCGCACCGTCCCCGGCCTGTCTGTCACCTCGACCGGAGAGTCGCTGACCAGTATCCGTATTCGCGGCGGTGAGACCAACCATGTCTTGGTGCTGATCGACGGGGTCGAGGCCAACTCTCCCGGTAGCGGGGATTATACCTTCAGCGGAATGCTTGCCGAGGATATCGAGCGCATCGAGGTGCTGCGCGGGCCACAATCGACCATCCACGGCGCCAATGCCGCATCGGGCGTGATCTCGATCACCACCCGCCAGGCCCGCACCCCCGGCCTTCATTATGGCGGAACGGTCGAGGTCGGCGGGCTCGGGACCCGCACGGCCAGTGCCTATGTGCAGGCGCGGGGTGAGCGCGGCGGCATCAGCCTGTCGGCGGTGTCACGGCGCAGCGATGGCGAGGATACATCCCGCACCCCGGGCGGGGATACCGACTTCAACGACCACGACACACTGGGCCTGACCGGCTCGTACGAATTGACCGATGGGATAAGCGCGGGCTTTACCCTGCGCCGCCGCTGGCAGGAATATGGCTATGACGGGACGAGCTGGACCGCCGTAGACTCTCCCGATGATTATGTGATTGATACGCCCTTTACCGCCAAACGCAACGAAACCTATGGTTCGCTCTGGTTAGAGGCAGAGGCGCTGGAGGGGCGGTTTCTGCACCGCTTCGTTCTGTCCGGCTCGAACCAGACGGCAGATCATTTCAACGCAGGTGTCCCGGATTACGACGATGCCTCGCGGCTGCGGGATATCAAATATACCGGCAGTTGGGCACTGGACGGCGGCCATGTCCGCGATGCACAGCAAAAACTAAGCGTGGCGCTGCAAGCAAAGCGCGAGACTTACGAAACTTCGAACGCTTACGGGGCGAACCGTTACGAGCGCGACAGCAAATCGGTGGCGCTGGAATATCAGGGCCAGTTCGACAACGGCCTTGGCATTCAAGCCGGGCTACGCCGCAGTTTCAACGACGTTTTCCGCGATGCCACCACCTGGAGCATCGCCGGCGCCTGGGCCCTGCCCGACCGCGACTTGAGGCTGCGCGCAGCAGCGGGCAAGGCAACCGTCAACCCGACCATGTTTGAACTTTATGGCTATACCTCAGGCACCTATCGGGGCAATCCGGACCTACGCCCCGAGACCAGCCACAGCTATGAACTGGGCGTGGACTGGACCTTTGCCGAGGGGCGGGCAAATCTGGGCGCGACACTTTTTACCAGCAAGGTCGAGGATATGATCACCGGCGCTGGCACCACCTCACAAAACATCTCTGGCACCAGCACCCGCAAGGGATTCGAGCTTGAGCTCGACTATGATGCCACCGACTGGCTGCGTCTGGGCGCAACCTATACCTATATGGACGCCCGGACCGAGGACGGAAAGCCGGTTCCCCGTCAGCCGCGCCATCAGCTGGGTCTGCGCGCCACGGCCGATTTTGCACAGGGTCGAGGCTCGGTTACCGCCGATCTGCGCTATGTTGCGGACAATTATGGGCAGGAATGGTTCAACACCGTATGGCCCGCAATTCCCGCCACGACCAAGCTGCCCGACTTTGTGACCGTGAACCTTGCTGCGCAATATGATCTGACCGACAATCTGCGCCTGACCGGACGGGTGGTGAATCTCTTTGACGAAGATTACTCAGAGGCTTGGGGATATTACGGTCAGGGCCGCACGGCCTATGTGGGGCTGACGGCGCAATGGTAGCACGGCTGGGGCTGATCCTTGGCATGATCGTCGGCCTGGCCCAGCACGCGGCGGCACAGCCACCGCGTCGGGTCCTGTCGATGAATCTTTGCACCGACCAGCTGGCGCTGATGCTGGCTGCGCCAGGGCAGCTCGTCTCGGTCTCGGCCCTAGCAGCGGACCCCAGCTCGTCGGCCATGGCGAAAGAGGCTGCTCCTCTGCCCGCCAATCACGGTCTGACCGAGGAAATCTATCTCATGCAGCCCGATCTGGTGGTGGCCGGGGCCTGGTCCTCGCCCGAGACGATCCGGCTGTTGCAGCGCCTGAACATCCCGGTCGAGGTCTTTCCGGTTGAAAACGACCTTGCCGGCATCCGCGCCAATATCCTGCGCATGGGCAAGGTGCTGGGCCGCGATGCCGAGGCACAGCGCCTGATCGCGCGTTTCGACGCGGATCTGTCGTTACTGTCCGATCCCGCCCCGGGCCCGCGCCCACGCGCGGCGCTATATGCGGTGAACGGCTACAGTTCGGGCCACAACAGCCTTGCCGGGCAGATCATCGCGCTGGCCGGTTTTGACAATATTGCTGATGAACTCGGTCTGCCTGCGGGCGGGATACTGGCGCTTGAGCGGCTACTGATCGCGGACCCCGACCTGCTGGTCGAGGGGCGGCGTTATCCCGGGGCCGCCCGTGGGCAAGAGCTGCTTGAGCATCCCGCGCTGAAGGCGCTTGGTCAGGACAAGTCGACGGTGGTCATGTCAGACCCCGACTGGGTCTGCGGGACGCCCTATATCCTGCGCGCCGTCGCCCAGATGCGCGAGGCACGCCTCGCCTTGCAGGAGGGGCCATGACTCAAAGCCGCTATTCGCTGACCATCGCGGGTCTGGTTGCGCTGGTCGCAGTGCTGTTTCTGGCCTCGCTGCTGACCGGACCGGCCGCAATGGGCGCTGGCCAAAGCCTTGCCGCGCTATTTGGCCGGGGCGATGAAATGCTGGTGCTGATCATGCGCGAATTGCGCCTGCCCCGGGCCATTCTGGGACTGTTTGTCGGCGCCGCGCTTGGCATGTCAGGGGCGGTGATGCAGGGTTTCCTGCGCAACCCTCTGGCCGAGCCGGGGCTGATCGGCACCAGCGCCTCTGCCTCTCTTGGCGCGGTGCTGGCGATCCACACCGGGCTGTCGGCGGCATGGGCGCTGGCCCTGCCCGTTGCGGCATTGGCCGGGGCTGCCTTGTCGGTGGTGCTGGTCCTGATGCTGGCCGGGCCGCGTGGCGGGGCGCTGGCACTGATCCTTGCCGGGATCGCCATTTCGGCTTTGGCCGGGGCCTGCACCTCGCTGGTGCTGAACCTGTCGCCCAATCCCTTTGCCGCCAATGAGATCGTGTTCTGGATGCTCGGCTCGCTCGCTGATCGCTCAATGCTGCATGTCTGGATCGCGGCACCGCTGATGGCGCTGGGGTTTGCGGCCCTGTGGCCCACACGGCGCGCGCTTGAGGCGTTGACGCTGGGCGAGGACGCGGCCGCCTCGGTAGGGGTACATATGGGCCGGTTGCGGCTGATGCTGATCGCCGGCATCGCCGCGCTGATCGGGGGCGCAACCGCCGTCGCCGGCTCTGTCGGCTTTGTCGGGCTGGTGGTGCCGCATGTGCTGCGCCGCGCAGTTGATGCAAGCCCGGCGCGGCTGGTCCCCGCATCGGCCCTTGGCGGCGCGGCGGTCGTGCTTGCCGCCGATATCGCGGTGCGGGTGATCGCACCCGGTCGTGACCTTAAGCTTGGGGTGCTGACGGCGCTGGTCGGAGCGCCATTCTTTCTGCACCTGATCCTGAAAACCCGGCGCGAGGGGTTGTGACATGCTGGAACTGCGCGCCCTTTCCTTTCGCCGCGCCGGACGGGTGGTGCTGGACGGGATAGACCTGCGCATTGGCGCTGGCGAGTTCGTCGGCCTGCTTGGTCCGAATGGCGTGGGCAAGACCACGCTTTTGCGTGCGGCGCTGGGGCTGATACCTGTGCAAGGGCATTCCTCACTCGCAGCGCTGCCGGTTCATGAACGCGCCCGCGCTGCCGCCTATATGCCTCAGGGACGACAGATCGCGTGGCCGATGCCGGTCGAGGCGCTGGTCGCGCTTGGCCGCATCGCCCATCCCCGTGCTGCTGGATTAGACGACCGGGCCGCCATCGAACGCGCCATCGCGGCGCTGCATCTGGAACCTTTGCGCCACCGCCGGGCGACTGAACTGTCGGGGGGTGAGCAGGCCCGGACCCTGATCGCCCGTGCGCTGGCACAAGAGACGCCATTGCTGATCGCGGACGAACCCATTGCCGGGTTGGACCCCGCCGCACAAATCGAGGTGATGAGGCTATTTCGTCACCTTGCCGATCAGGGACGGGGCGTGCTGGCCTCGCTTCACGATCTGGGGCTTGCAGCGCGGCATTGCACCCGGCTCATCCTGCTGGGTCAGGGCCGTATCGCCGCAGACGGACCACCCGAGACGGTGCTGACTGCCGAAAACCTTGCCCGTATTTTTGGCATCACCGCGCATCTGACCCATGGGCCCGAGGGACTGCTGTTCCAGCCCCTCGACACCATTCCGCGCGACTGAGCAGGCGTCAGTCGGCAAGGCTCATCGTGGCCTCGACGGCCTTTTTCCAGCGCCGGTAACGCCCTTCACGCTCATCCTCAGCCATGTCGGGATCAAAGCGGCGATCAAGCGCCCAATCGCGGGCGAACTCGTCAGGTTCGGGGCACAGCCCCGCCTGAAGCCCGGCAAGATAGCCCGCACCAAGGGCCGTCGTCTCGGTCACCACCGGACGATCAACCGGCGCGCCCAGAAGATCGGCCAGAAACTGCATGGTCCAGTCACTGACCGCCATTCCGCCATCGACGCGCAGCACGCCCTGGGCCGCGCCAGGCCAGTCGGCCCGCATCGCCTCCCACAAATCGCGGGTCTGGAAGCCGACGCTTTCCAGCGCCGCCCGCACCAGTTCAGCTGGACCCGAGTTGCGCGTCAGCCCATAGATCGCGCCGCGGCAGTCAGGCCGCCAATAGGGCGCGCCAAGCCCGGTGAAGGCCGGGACCAAAACCAGTTCCTGTCCCCGGTCTGCCTTTTCAGCCAGCCCTTGGGTTTCCGAGGCATGGCGAATGATCCCCAGCCCGTCGCGCAGCCATTGCACCACTGCACCGGCGATAAAGATCGAGCCCTCCAGCGCATAGCTTGTCTGCCCCTTCAGCCGATAGGCGATGGTGGTCAGCAGCCGGTTTTGCGAGACAACACATTCGGCCCCGGTGTTCAGCAGCGCAAAGCAACCCGTGCCATAGGTCGATTTCATCATTCCCGGTGCGAAACACGCCTGACCAACAGTCGCGGCCTGCTGGTCACCCGCAACGCCAAGGATCGGGATTTCGCGACCGAACAGATCCGCGCGGGTCACGCCGTAATCGTCGGCACAGTCACGCACCTCGGGCAAAACCTGCATCGGGATGTCGAGAAGCGCGCAGATCTCATCATCCCAGCGGTTCTCGGCGAGGTTGTAAAGCAGGGTCCGGGCCGCGTTGGTCGCGTCGGTTGCATGAACCCTACCCCCGGTCAGGTTCCAGA
Source organism: Paracoccus sp. TRP (assembly GCF_000185925.1). Taxonomy (NCBI): domain Bacteria; kingdom Pseudomonadati; phylum Pseudomonadota; class Alphaproteobacteria; order Rhodobacterales; family Paracoccaceae; genus Paracoccus; species Paracoccus sp. TRP. The sequence continues at coordinate 51,946 of NZ_AEPN01000018.1, forward strand.
TCAGCCAGCTGTCGACAGTGCCAAAACACAGCTCGCCCCGCCGCGCACGCTCACGCGCGCCGTCGATCGTGTCGAGCAGCCATTTCAGCTTGGTGCCCGAGAAATAGGGGTCAAGCAGCAGACCGGTGCGGGCAGAGATCATCTTTTCATGGCCCTGCGCCTTTAGCGCCTCGCACATCCCGGCCGTGCGGCGGTCCTGCCAGACGATGGCGCGATGCAGGGGCTGGCCGGTCCTGCGGTCCCACAAAACCGTCGTCTCACGCTGATTGGTGATGCCGATGGCGGCAATGTCGCTGGCATGCAGCCCGGCCTTTTCGACTGCCTCGCGCGCCACGCCAGCAACGGTCACCCACAGATCCGACGCGTCATGTTCGACCCACCCGGACGAGGGGTAGTGCTGGGTAAATTCGCGCTGCGCGCTGGCAATCGCCCGCAAGCCGGGCCCAAAAACGATAGCGCGCGACGAAGTCGTGCCCTGGTCAATCGAAAGAATATGCGACATGGCCTAATCCGGTGCCTCGGTTATCAGATTTCCCGACCATGGCGGGATCGAAGACCGGGGGGCAAGGCCCTGCCCCGCCCCCCGGCAATTGGCATTACTGCCAGGACTTGATCAGTTCGTCATACGAGATCGTCTCGCCCTGCGGCTTTTCGTTCTCGATCGGGCCAACGGGGGCGCCTTCGGCGTCCAGCCATTCCTGCGGGTCTTTTTCCTCATTCAGTTTCGGACCCAGATCGCCCTGCACGCCCGAACGCTCAAGCCGGGCCAGCACTTTTTCTTGCTCGGCGCACAGCGCATCAAGCGCCTCTTGCGGGGTCTTGGCACCCGACAGCGCATCGCCGATGTTCTGCCACCACAGCTGGGCAAGCTTGGGATAATCGGGAATGTTCGTGCCGGTCGGCGACCACTGCACCCGGGCAGGTGAGCGATAGAATTCGACCAGACCGCCAAGTTTCGGCGCCCGCTCGGTAAAGGACTTGTCCTGCACCGTCGATTCACGAATGAAGGTCAGCCCGACATGGGATTTTTTCACATCGACAGTCTTGGAGGTCACGAATTGCGCGTAAAGCCATGCGGCCTGCGCACGATCCACCGGGGTCGATTTCATCAGCGTCCATGAGCCCACATCCTGATAGCCGATCTTGGTCCCTTCGGACCAATAGGCGCCATGCGGGCTGGGGGCCATGCGCCATTTCGGCGTGCCGTCCTCGTTCACGACCGGGGTGCCGGGCTTGACCATATCGGCGGTAAAGGCCGTGTACCAGAACATCTGCTGGGCGATATCGCCGCGCGCCGGGACCGGGCCTGCCTCGCCAAAGGTCATGCCCATCGCCTCGGGCGGGGTATATTTGTTCAGCCAGTCGATGGCCTTGGTCACTGCATAGACCGCCGCCGCGTCGTTGGTTGCACCGCCGCGCGCCACGCAAGAACCGACGGGACGCGAGTTCTCGTCAACGCGGATACCCCATTCGTCTACCGGCAGCCCGTTCGGGTCGCCCTTGTCGCCCATACCGGCCATCGACATCCAGGCGTCGGTATAGCGCCAGCCAAGCGAGGGGTCTTTCTTGCCGTAGTCCATGTTGCCCCAGGCTTTGGTGGGGCCGCCCTCGATATAGGACATGTCACGACCGGTGAAGAATTCGGCAATGTCTTCATAGGCCGACCAGTTCACCGGGACACCCAGATCATAGCCGTATCTGGCCTTGAAATCGTCCTTGGTTTTTTGATCGTTGAACCAGTCGTAGCGGAACCAGTAAAGGTTGGCGAACTGCTGATCGGGCAGCTGATACAGCTCTCCGTCCGGGGCAGTGGTAAACTTGATGCCAAGGAAGTCATCAAGGTCAAGCGTAGGACTGGTAAAGTCCTTCCCCTCTTCAGCCATCCATTTGGTCAGGCTGCGGGCCTGCTGATAGCGCCAATGGGTGCCGATCAGGTCACTGTCGTTGACATAGGCGTCATAGATATTCTCGCCGGTCTGCATCTGCGTTTGCAGCTTTTCAACGACGTCGCCTTCGCCGATCAGATCATGGGTGACCTTGATACCGGTGATGGCCGTAAAGGCCGGGGCCAGAACCTTGGCCTCATATTCATGGGTGGCAATGGTTTCCGAGACGACCTTGATCTCCATCCCCGCCAGAGGTTTGGCGGCGTCGATGAACCATTGCATCTCTTTTTCCTGATCCTCGCGAGAAAGCGAAGAGAGATCGCTGATCTCGGAATCCAGGAATTTCTTCGCGGCCTCCATATCCGCCCATGCGGGCATCCCCAGAACCATGAGCGCAAGCGCCATGGCCGTGGTTCTTTGCATCGGTCTCATGTTTTCCTCCCTATGGAATGAGACGTTGAACCTATCGCGCCCCGGGCCAGCCGCAGCCGCCCCGGAGCCCTGTTCCAGCCCGGTCAAACCCAGCGAAACACCGCTGCGGCATAGGCCAGGCAAATGACGAGCCCCCACCATAACGGCGAGCCGGCAAAAAACAGCCAGCCCAGACAGATGAAGGCCGAACCAAGAAGCGAGATGAACAACCGGTCCCCACGCGTCGTCTCGATACGCAGAATGCCGCGGCGCGGTGTCTCGGGGAAACGGATGGCAAGGATGGTGAACAGAACCAAAAGGCTGGCAATCACCCAGAAAAACAGCGCAACCGGAAAGGTCCAGGCCATCCATCCGCCGGGGACCATCGGGGCAAACCAATCCTTGGCACCATCCCTGACCGGCGTTGCCCAGACCAGAAAGGCAAGGGCAGCGACCAGAATAACAGCAGCAAGGGTATAGATCGCGCCCCAGCCCCGGGGCTTGTGCGTCGCAATCGCAGCGTTCGACATCATACCCTCCCCAGGGCAAAGCCCTTGGCGATGTAGTTGCGGACAAACCAGATCACCAGCGCGCCGGGAATGATGGTCAGAACCCCGGCAGCCGCCAGCACCCCCCAATCCATCCCCGAGGCCGAGACGGTGCGCGTCATCGTCGCGGCAATGGGTTTGGCATTCACTGAGGTCAGGGTGCGCGACAAAAGCAGCTCGACCCAGCTGAACATGAAGCAGAAGAAAGCCGCGACCCCGATGCCACTGGCGATCAGCGGCATAAAGATGCGCACGAAAAAGCGCGGAAAGCTGTAGCCGTCGATATAGGCGGTCTCGTCGATCTCTTTGGGCACGCCACGCATGAAACCTTCCAGGATCCAGACTGCCAGCGGCACGTTGAAAAGGCAGTGCGCCAGGGCGACCGCGATATGGGTGTCAAACAGCCCTACCGAGGAATAAAGCTGGAAAAAGGGCAACGCAAAGACCGCCGGCGGCGACATGCGGTTGGTCAGCAGCCAAAAGAACAGATGCTTGTCACCCATAAAGCTGTAGCGGCTGAAAGCATAGGCCGCGGGCAGCGCCACAGCGACGGAAATCACCGTATTCATCACCACATAGATGATCGAGTTGACATAACCCATGTACCAGCTGGGATCCGTCAGGATTACCCGGTAATTGCGCAAGGTCAGCTCATGCGGATAAAGGCTGAAGGTGCCGGTGATCTCGGCATTGGTCTTCAGGCTCATGTTTACCAGCCAGTAGATCGGCAGCATCAGGAACAGCAGATACAGAACCATCACCACGGTCGGGGTCTTGATGCGCATCACATGGCCTCCGGAATGTCGGTCTGGCTGCGGTCCAGATTGGTCATCACGGTGTAGAACACCCAGCTGACAAGCAAGATCACAAGGAAATACATGATCGAGAAGGCAGCAGCGGGGCCAAGGTCGAACTGTCCGACCGCCATTTTGACCAGATCAATCGACAGGAAGGTCGTCGAGTTGCCCGGCCCGCCGCCGGTTACGACAAAGGGCTCGGTATAGATCATGAAACTGTCCATGAAGCGCAAAAGCACAGCGATCAGCAGCACCCCCTTCATCTTGGGCAGTTCGATATAGCGAAACACCGCCCAGCGGCTGGCCTGATCAATCCGCGCCGCCTGATAATAGGCCTGCGGGATGGATTGCAGGCCGGCATAACACAGCAGCGCAACCAGGCTGGTCCAGTGCCAGACGTCCATGACAATCACAGTGATCCATGCGTCCAACGGATCGCTGGTGTAGTTATAGTCAAGCCCCAGCGCCTTGAGCCCGCGACCGAGCAGGCCGATATCGGTGCGCCCGAAAATCTGCCAGATCGTCCCCACGACGTTAAACGGAATAAGCAGCGGCAACGCCATCAGCACGAGGACAAGGCTGGCCCAGAAGCCCTTTTTGGGCATGTTCAGCGCCACGAAGATCCCCAGCGGCACCTCGATCGCCAGAATGATGGCCGAGAACAGCGTCTGCCGCCCCAGCGCCTCATGCAGGCGCGAACTGTGGACCATCTCGTCAAACCATTCGAGCCCGGCCCAGAAGAACTCATTATTACCGAAAGTGTCGTTAACCGAATAATTCACCACCGTCATCAGCGGGATCACCGCCGAAAAGGCGACGATGACCAGCACCGGCAGGACCAGAAACCACGCCTTGTTGTTTTGGGTCTTTTCCATCAGGCCGCCCCTTCTTCCTGCGGCACCACGCGCCAGTCATCAGCATAGACGTTGATTTTTTGCGGGGCGAAGGCGACCTGTGGCAGCCCTTCGACCGGCATCCCTTCGGGCATGACAACGTTAAGCGGGCGGCCCATCACCTCGCCCCGGACAAGGCGGTGGCGCCCGACATCTTCGATCCGCCGGATGGTCAGCGACAGCCCGCCGCTTGCAACCAGCGTCGCATGTTCGGGACGAATGCCTATCTGAACCCGACCTGCCACGGGCCCATAATGCGCCCCCAGCGTCACCGTCTCGCCCCCAGGCAACAGGGCACGGTCGCCCTGAACATCGGCCTCAAGGAAATTCATACCCGGAGAGCCGATAAAATAGCCGACAAAGGTATGTGCCGGACGTTCGAACAGTTCTTCGGGGGTGCCCATCTGCACAACGCGGCCTTCGTACATGACCACGACCTTCTGGGCAAAGGTCAGTGCTTCGGTCTGATCGTGGGTGACATAGATCATCGTATGACCGAACTGGCGGTGCAGCTCCTTGAGCTGGGTACGCAGCTCCCATTTCATATGCGGGTCGATGACGGTCAGCGGTTCGTCAAAAAGGATCGCGTTCACGTCCTCACGAACCATGCCCCGGCCAAGGCTGATCTTTTGCTTGGCATCGGCGGTCAGGCCCTGTGCCTTGCGGTCCAGCCAGGCCTCCATGCCGATCATGCGGGCGATCTGGTCCACCCGTGCCTTGATATAGGCCGCATCCTTGCCCCGGTTCTTTAGCGGAAAGGCAAGGTTATCGCGCACGTTCATCGTGTCATAGACGACCGGGAACTGGAACACCTGAGCGATATTGCGCTCGGCCGTCGTCGCGTCGGTCACATCGCGGTCGCCAAACAGCACCCGCCCGTGGCTGGGCGTCAGCAGGCCCGAGATGATGTTCAAAAGCGTGGTCTTGCCACAGCCCGAGGACCCGAGCAGCGCATAGGCGCCGCCGTCCTGCCAGACGTGATCCATCTCTTTCAGCGCATAATCCGCCTCGGACTGAGGATTAGGCAGATAGCTGTGGGCAAGGTTCTTTAGCGTGATCTGTGCCATGATCCCCTCATCCCGCCAGCGCATAGGCGGCAGGCACCACCAGCCGCTCGGACGCGTCAAACAGATAGACATGCGCCGGATCCAGCCAGACCGAAAGCGGCTGGCCGGGCGTCAAAAGATGCACCCCCTCGACCAGACCCACCCAGCGATCAGCGCCATGCTCGACATGAACAAAGGTCTCAGAGCCGGTAATCTCGGTCGCGGCCAGAGTACAGGTGAACTCGACCGCGGCGGGGCCGGGACGGGTCAGCGACAGGTGGTTGGCGCGAAAACCCGCAAGACAGGCGCCATCGGGCAGGTCAGAGAAACTGCCCGCCGGCAGTTGACTATCACCCAAGGTCACAGCCCCATCTTGCTTGCGCGCAGCGACGAAATTCATTGGCGGATCGCTGAAGACCCGCGCCGTGGTCGCATCGACCGGCTGGCGATAGACAATCGGCGTCGGCCCGAATTGCGTTATCCGCCCCTGCCATAGCGTGGCGGTATTGCCGCCCAGCAACAGCGCCTCTTCGGGCTCGGTGGTCGCATAGACAAAGATCGCGCCCGACGCCTCAAAGATACGCGGAATCTCGACCCGCAATTCTTCGCGCAGTTTGTAGTCAAGGTTCGCCAGCGGCTCATCCAGCAGGACAAGCCCCGCGCCCTTGACCAGCGCCCGCGCCAATGCGCAACGCTGCTGCTGGCCGCCCGACAGCTCAAGCGGCTTACGCCCGAGCATCGGCGTCAGATGCAGCATATCGGCAGTTTCGCGGACCTTGCGGTCAATCTCGTCCCGGGGCCGGCCAAGAATGCGCAGCGGCGAGGCGATGTTTTCATAGACCGTCAGGCCGGGATAGTTGATGAATTGCTGATAGACCATGGCGACGCCACGATCCTGAACCCGCTGGCCGGTGACGTCGCTGCCATCCCAAAGGATGCGACCGGTCGTCGGCTGGTCCAGCCCGGCCATCAGCCGCATCAGGCTGGTCTTGCCAGCCAGTGTCGGGCCGAGCAGCACATTCATGCTGCCTTTTTGCAAGGTCAGGTTGGTGGGATGGATATGCACCTTCCCCCCGACCGACCGGGATATGCCCTGCAGTTCCAGCAAAGCGGTCCTCCCCCTAATACTCCGCCCCTGGTTCAGGCGATACGATGCTGCTCCACGAACGCCTCCAGTTCGTGGCACTGCGCCTCATTCATGTGCAGGCCCAGCTTGGTACGACGCCAAAGGATATCCTCGGCGGTCTGGGCAAACTCGTGACGGATCAGCCACATCACCTCGGCCTCGGTCAGACCGGCGCCGAAATCACGACCCAGCGCGGCCATGCTGTCGGCACCGTTCAGCAACAAGAACGCCTCGGTACCGTAGGTACGCACCAACCTGCGGGCAAGACGCCCGGACAGGAACGGATGGCTGGCCTGAAGCTGCGCGATCAGGTCCGAAACCCCGTCCACGGGAAAATCCCCGCCGGGCAGCGCCACCCGAGCTGTCCAGTCCCCACCCGCCTGCGGAAAGAATGGCACAAGCTTTGCCATCGCGCTTTCCGCCAACCGGCGATAGGTGGTGATCTTGCCGCCAAAGACATTGAGCAGCGGCGCGTCCTCATCATGCAGGCTAAGCACATAGTCCCGCGTCGCCGCAGTCGCCGATTTTGCGCCGTCATTGTAAAGCGGACGCACCCCAGAATAGGTCCAGACCACCTGATCCGCCGTCACGGGACGCGCAAAATACTGGCTGGCAAAAGCGCAAAGATAATCCCGCTCTTCGTCCGAACAGCGCGCCTCACCGGGGGCGCCGCGATGGTCCATATCAGTGGTGCCGATCAGGGTGAAATCTTCCTCAAAGGGAATGGAAAAGATGATCCGCCCATCCGTACCCTGGAAGAAATAGCAGCGATCGTGATCATAAAGACGCGGCACGACAATATGGCTGCCTCGCACCAGACGCACACCTTCGGTCGAGGGGATATGCGCGACATTGCGGATCACATCCTCGACCCACGGCCCGCCAGCATTGACCAGCGCGCGGGCGTGATGAATGCGTGTACCCTCGGGACCTTCGGTGGTGATGTGCCACAGCCCCTCGGCACGCTCGGCGTGGGTGACGCGGGTCCGGGTCATGATCGTCGCGCCCCGCGCCGCAGCATCGCGCGCGTTCAGCACCACAAGCCGCGCATCCTGCACCCAGCAATCGGAATATTCCCAGCCCAGGCTGAAGCCGGGCCTAAGCGGCTGACCAACAGCATCACGCGACAAATCCAGCCGTTTCGTGCCCGGCAGGATCTGACGCCCGCCCATATTGTCATAAAGAAACAGCCCCAGCCTGATCAGCCATGCCGGCCGACGCCCACGCAGCCACGGCATCGTCACCGACAAAAGCCGCGATGTCGGCGTATCGCTTTCAAACCGCATCTGCGGCGAATAGGGCAGCACAAAACGCATCGGCCATGAGATATGCGGCATGGCGGTCAGCAGCGTCTCGCGCTCTTCCAGCGCCTCACGGACCAGGCGGAACTCAAAGAATTCAAGGTAGCGCAAGCCGCCATGAAAAAGCTTGGTCGAGGCCGAAGAGGTCGCCTGCGCCAGATCGCCCATCTCGGCCAGCGTCACCGAGAGGCCACGCCCCACCGCGTCCCGCGCGATGCCGCAACCGTTGATTCCACCGCCAATGATGAAAAGGTCAGCCTCGGGCCGTGCTGGTGTTGACACGCCGATTCCTTTCCGTCGTTTCGCACCGCTTTTGATAGCCGAAAGATGTAACGGTGATGTAATACCAGTCAAGCGAGAATTTTCGTTTATGATCGTTTTTATACACAAACGAATGTTTGTGCGCGGCATTGCTGCATGATTCGCTGCATAATGCAGCAATTGCAGTGCATAACAGCATGGCATGTGCGCGGTTTCCGTGGCGTAATGGTACGTCGCTGTCCGCGGATCAGCGGCAAACCGCGTTTAAACGAAGATTCCCGGGCCGGATCGCACAACTCAAGGAAGAGTATTTAAAATTATGATCAACCCAAAGAAATTTCAGGCCCTCTGCTGCCGCAACGCGGCAACAAAACCGATGATTTACAGGCGCAGGCAGCGTTAACCATCGCTCGGGCTTGGTATTCCCGAGAAAATCTGGCAAAGGACGGCGCATCCTAAGAAGGGCCATGCAGATGAACAGCCAATCCGTCATCAACACCGGGGGTCAGGCCGATACCCTGACCCATCTTCAGAGGCTTGAGGCCGAAAGCATCCAGATCATGCGCGAGGTCGTGGCCACTGCCGACAACCCGGTGATGCTGTATTCTATCGGCAAGGATTCGGCCTGTATGCTGCATCTAGCGAAAAAGGCTTTCTACCCTGCCCCGCCGCCTTTCCCGCTGTTGCATGTGGACACGACCTGGAAATTCCGGGCCATGTATGATCTGCGCGACCGCGCCGCACAGGCAGCGGGAATGGAGCTGATCGTACACCATAACCCCGAGGCGCTGGAAAAGGGTATCAACCCCTTTGACCATGGCAGCCTGCATACCGACATGTGGAAGACCGACGGTCTGAAACAGGCCCTGACCAAATACAATTTCGATGTCGCCTTTGGCGGTGCCCGCCGCGACGAGGAAAAATCGCGTGCCAAAGAGCGGGTGTTCTCGTTCCGCTCGGCCAATCACCGTTGGGACCCCAAGAACCAGCGCCCCGAGCTGTGGAAGCTTTATAACACCCGCAAGGGCAAGGGTGAGTCGATCCGCGTATTCCCGCTGTCGAACTGGACCGAACTCGACATCTGGCAATACATTCACCTTGAGAACATCGAGATCGTCCCGCTGTATTTCTCGGAACCGCGCCCGGTGGTCGAGCGTGACGGCCTGCTGATCATGGTCGATGACGACCGTTTCCCGCTGCGCGAAGGCGAAGAGCCGATGATCAAATCGGTCCGCTTCCGTACGCTGGGTTGCTATCCGCTGACCGGCGCAGTGGAATCCAACGCCCGTACCCTGCCCGAGGTGATTCAGGAAATGCTGCTGACCACCACTTCGGAACGTCAGGGCCGCGCCATCGACCACGACCAGTCCGCTTCGATGGAAAAGAAGAAACAAGAGGGGTATTTCTGAGATGAACAACGAAATGAAAGACCCCGCCTACATCGCCGATGCGCTGATCGCGCAAGACATCGACGCCTATCTGCTGAAACATCAGCACAAGACCATGCTGCGCTTCATCACCTGCGGCTCGGTCGATGATGGCAAGTCGACGCTGATCGGCCGCCTGCTTTATGACAGCAAGATGATCTTTGAAGACCAGCTTGCGAGCCTTGAAAGCGATTCAAAGGTCGTCGGCACTCAGGGTGGCGAGATCGACTTTGCGCTGCTTGTCGATGGTCTTGCAGCCGAGCGCGAACAGGGCATCACCATCGACGTTGCCTATCGTTTCTTTGCTACGGACAAGCGCAAGTTCATCGTCGCCGACACCCCCGGGCACGAACAGTACACCCGTAACATGGTTACCGGCGCCTCGACCGCCGACCTTGCGGTGATCCTGATCGACGCGCGCCAGGGCGTGCTGACCCAGACGCGGCGGCACAGCTATCTGGTAAACCTGCTTGGCATCAAAAACGTGGTGCTGGCAGTGAACAAGATGGACCTTGTCGATTACTCGGCAGAGCGGTTCTACGACATCGTCGCGGATTATTCGCATTTTGCCAAACAGATCGGCATGGACAGCTTTCTGCCGATCCCGATTTCGGGTCTCAAGGGCGACAATATCGTCGAGAAAAGCGCGAACATGCCCTGGTACCAGGGGCCGACATTGCTTGGCCACCTGGAAGAAGCACCGGTCAGCGACCAGCAGATGCTTGAACATCCGTTCCGCATGGCGGTGCAATGGGTGAACCGGCCGAACCTCGACTTCCGCGGCTTTGCCGGACAGATCAGCGCGGGCGTCGTGCGGCCGGGCGATGCGATCCGGGTGCTGCCTTCGGGCAAGACGACCACGGTCAAATCCATCGTCACCTATGACGGCGAGTTGGAAAAGGCTGTCGCTGGTCAGTCGATCACCCTGACCTTTGCTGATGAGATCGACTGTTCGCGCGGCGATGTCATCGTCCAATCCGACGAGCCCTGCGAGGTTGCCGACCAGTTCGAGGCGACGCTGGTCTGGACGGCCGAGCAAGAGATGCTGCCGGGCCGTCCCTACCTGCTGAAAATCGGTACCCAGATGGTCACCGCGACCGTCACCGAGCCGAAATATGAAGTTAACGTCAACACGCTGGACCATCTGGCCAGCAAGACGCTGGGGCTGAACGCAATCGGCGTGGTCAATATCTCGACCGACCGTCCGATCCCCTTTGAGGCCTATGCCCAGAACGTCGATCTTGGCGGTTTCATCCTGATCGACCGCATGACCAATGCAACGGTCGCAGCGGGGATGATCCATTTCGCCCTGCGCCGGTCGCAAAACATCCACTGGCAGGCACTGGACGTCAACCGCGAGGCACACGCCGCGCTGAAAAACCAAAAGCCCGCAGTGATCTGGTTCACCGGTCTTTCGGGCTCGGGCAAGTCGACCATTGCCAACATCGTCGAGAAAAAGCTGCATGCCCTTGGCAAGCACACCTTCCTGCTGGATGGCGACAACATCCGCCACGGGCTGAACCGCGACCTTGGCTTTACCGATGCCGACCGGGTTGAAAACATCCGCCGCGTGGGTGAGGTCGCCAAACTGATGGCCGATGCCGGGCTGATCGTGCTGACAGCCTTTATCTCGCCCTTCCGGTCCGAACGGCAGATGGTACGTGACCTGATGTTGCCGGGCGAATTCGTCGAGGTCTTTGTTGATACGCCTCTGGAGGTTGCCGAGGCGCGCGACGTCAAGGGCCTGTATAAAAAAGCGCGGTCGGGCCAGCTGAAGAACTTTACCGGTATCGACAGCCCCTATGAGCAGCCGCAGCAGGCCGAGCTGACCGTAAACACGGTCGATCTGACGCCCGAAGAGGCTGCCGAGCGCATCGTTCAATATGTGCTGCGCGAAATGAGCTAAGGCCCCCGATCAGGGCGAGCCTTGAGAAATTGAACGGGCGGCGACTGTGATCCAGTTGCCGCCCGTTTCATTTGCACAAAGGCCGCGACAGGCCATAAGAAAGGGCCGGAGCACAGATCCTATGCCCCGACCCTGCGTTTGCCCCTGGTGCCTAAAGTCCGGTCAGGGGAAATCCGGTGATCCGCTTGGGCCGGGGCGGGGCATAGGTTCGCACTTTCGAGGTCTTGAGGCCCAACCGCACCAGCGACTCGGCAATGGTGACGGCGGCGGCAACACCATCCACCACAGGCACCCCGGTCCGTTCGCGGACTTTTTGCTCAAGCTCAGCCATGCCACCACAACCAAGGCAGATCACCTCGGCATGATCATTGGTGACGGCGGCGGCAGCCTGTTCGACGATGGCCTCTACCGCGCGCTCGGGCTGTGTTTCCAGTTCAAGAACCGCCATGCCGCTGGCCCGGACCGAGGCGCAGCGCGCATCTAGCCCGGCTAGCTTCAGCCGATCCTCGATCAGCGGAACAGCGCGATCCAGCGTCGTTACCACGGAATATTTATGGCCAAGGAACATGGCCGTTGAAGCAGCCGCCTCGGTGATATCGACGACCGGAACTTCAAGCAGTTCTTGCAGCCCTTCGCGGCCATGTTCGCCATACCCCGCCTGAATGACCGCATCAAAGGGCTGATCGTAGCGCATGACCGCATCCATGACGCCGACGGCGGCAAGGTAGCTTTCAAAATTGCCCTCGACTGACTCCGCGCCAAAGCGCGGGGTCAGGGCGACGATCTCGGTCCCCGGCGCAGCAGCCTTTTGGGCCTGCACGCCGATGCCATGGGTCATCGTCTCGGTCGTGTTCACGTTCACTACAAGAATACGCATGTCTTCTCCGTCTCGGGTCAGTGGTTGGTCGCCACGGCAATGGCCTCGCCATCCCGGTCGACATAGCTCAGCCCCTTGGGCGCGATGAGCCAGTAAAACAGCGCGCCCAGCCCCGCAGCGATGAACCACGAGAATTGCGAAAGCGCATGCAGCGCCGGCAGGAAGGCGATCAGCAACGAGATCGCAGCCGAGGGGATCAGCGCCTTGATGGCAGCCGGATTAAAGCCACCCACATAGTGATAGGGGCCGCTGGCGTCGTCGATGTAAAGCGACGGCACATCCACCTGCTGTTTGCGGATCAACCAGTAATCCGCCATCACGATCCCGAAAAGCGGCCCAAGAAAGGCTCCAAGCCCGCCGAGGAAATAGACGATGACGATCGGCGAGTTATAAAGGTTCCAGGGCAGGATCGCAAAGCCGATGATCGCGCTGACCACCGCAGCGCGGCGAAAGTCCAGATGGCGCGGCAGCAGGTTCGCCAGCGCAAAGGCCGGAGCGACAAAGTTCGCCATCAGGTTCACCGCGATGGTCAGGATCAGCAGCGACAGGCTGGCGATGATCAGCAGCGGCTTGCTGGGGATCTTTTGCACGACATCGGTCGGGCTTTGGATCAGGGTACCATCTATCACCAACTGGCCGCCGGTCAGGATCACCACGATCATGCCAAAGATCAGCATGTTGATCGGGATGCCCCAGAAATTGCCCATGACCACCGCCCGGCGCGAAACGGCCCCGCGGGTAAAGTCACAAAAGTTCAGAACGAAGGTGCCATAGATCGCCACCCAAAGCGAAGCAGCACCCAGGATCTGTGCCCACATCGCCCCGCCACTCAGCGCATTCGGCGGCGACCAGCGCAGCTCTCCGCCCGCGCTGTAGAGTACCCAGCCCGCCAGCGCGACAAAGGTCACAAGAATGACCGGGCCGGCGCAGGCTTCGTATTTGCGGATGCTCTCCATCCCGTAACAGGCGATGATGACCTGAACCACCCAAAGAATGCTGAAGCTGATCCAGCCCAGCACCGACAGGCCCAGCACCATCTGCTGCGCCAGAGGCGCAAGGCCGGGGATCAGCGCGATCAACAGCACATCCAGCACCATCGAGGCCAGATAGGTCTGGATCCCGAACCAGACGATGGCGACACCACCACGGATCAGGGCCGGGATCTGCGCGCCACGGGTACCAAAGCTGATGCGGCTCATCACCGGGAAAGGCACCCCGGTCTTGATGCCCATATAGCCCGACATGGTCAGCAGGATGAACAGAAACAGCGCGCCAAAGCTAAGCGCGGTCAGGATCTGCCAGCCGCCAAGGCCAAGCGCGAAAAGCCCGATGGCAAAAGAGTAATTGCCAAGGCTGTGCACGTCATTGGCCCAGAGGGCAAAGATGTTATACGCGCTCCACGTACGGCCTTGCTGCTGGGTGGGCGCAAGGTCACGGTTGTAAAGCCCGGGCGACACGTCGGGCGGAATGGTTTCGGACAGCGTGACGCCCTGCAGGGGATCATGGCCGGTCTCGGCGGTCTTGATACTGGCCATTACTGCCCCTTCCATTTCGGGCAGAAGCATCCCCGCGCCGTAATCCGTTGATCCGCAAGATTGCGCCCGTTGATCGGCCGACGCAAAAGCCCCTTTGCGGGGCGGGTCGCCATGCGACGCCCCTCAGTCACAGTTGGTGCCATGGTTCCCTCCCGTTCCTCTGGCAGCCGGCCTTACCCGGCACGACAAGCTTCCCGCATTGAGCTTGCACCTGAAATGTTAGATGATATTTTTACTAAGCGTCTATTTAGCATGTCGCATAACACCATATCGGAATTATTGAAAATTCTCCGTAGCTGAATCAGACAGACTGGCGCCAACGGGGGGACTGAATGGATGGAATGCTTAATACGCGCGCACAGGTCGCGCTGGCCGAAGCTTTGCGCCACGGCGAATTGCATGCCGGCCAATTCCTGTCGATGCCTCAGCTGGTCGATATCCTGAAACTGCCATTGGCCGCGGTGCGCGAGGCCGCGCGCCATGCCAGCAGCTCGGGTTGGCTTGAGATTATTCCCAAGCGGGGAGTCCAGATCATGGACGCCCGGCCCGGGACGATCCGCGACAGTCTCGACATGCGCATGGTGCTGGATCAAGAGGGTGCGCGGCGCCGCATTCTGGACGGTGACGAGCTCGCCCCGCTGGGCGCACTACGTCAGGCGCATGAGCAGATGCTGGCTGCCGCCCGTGGCGCGGCCACACCAGAGCTGTCACCGAATGCGATTGCAGTCGATCTGTCGCTGCATGACTTTCTGGCCGGAGGGCTGAATAATCCGCTGCTGCGCAGTTGCTATGACAGCAACCGGATCCGCATCGCGATACTTCAGCGCGTGCGCCCCTTTGTGCAAGAGCGTATCCTTTCGGCCATGGAAGAACATCTGGCGATCATTGATGCGGTCGAGCGCCGCGATATATCCGCTGCGGTCGAGGCCATCGCCTATCACTGCGAACGCACCCAGCATTGGTGGGGCGTGCCGGCCTATCACCGCGGCCGCTAAAGCGCCTCGGCCCCGCAACCCACACCTGCTAGCCGGCACATCGCCTCATGCTGGCTCAGAAACACCTGCCCGGTCAGATGGTCAAGGAACCGGCTGCGCTGCAGCCGGTCCATTACCGGCCCCTTCACCTCTGAAAGGTGGAAATGGATGCCTGTCTCGGCAAGCCGACGGTTGATCTCTTCGAGGCTTTCCAGCGCGCTGGCATCAATGTCATTCACCGCCGGACACATCAGGACCACATGGCGCAGCCCAGAACGGTCGGCCACCAATGCGGCGATGCGATCTTCAAGAAAGCGGGCATTGGCGAAATACAGGCTTTCATCCACCCGCAGGGACAGGATCCGGGGATGGGTGATAACACGGTGACGCTCAGTATTGCGGTAATGCTCGGTCCCAGGCACCTGCCCGACGACAGCGGAATGCGGGTGTGAACTACGCCATTGCTGCAAGATCAGCGACAAAAGCACCCCGGCGGTGATACCCTCTTCGACGCCAAGGGTCAGGGTGACAAGGATCGTTGCGAGCATCGCCGCCCCGTCCGAGCGGCAATAGCGCAAGGTACGGATCACCGCGCCGAAATCGACCAGTGTCAGCACCGCAAGGATGATGGTCGCGGCCAGCGTCGCCTGTGGCAGATCGGCCAGCGCCGGGGTCAGAAACAGCGTCGCCAGCGCGATGCCGACAGCCGTGAACACACCTGCAGCAGGGGTGCGCGCGCCGGCATCGAAGTTCACCACCGAGCGGGCAAATCCCCCGGTGACCGGATAGCCCGAGGTCAGCGCCGCAGCAATATTGGCGGCGCCAAGCCCGACCAGTTCTTGATCCGGCTCGATCCGTTCGCGCCGCCGCGCAGCAAGCGTCTGTGCGACAGAAACGGATTCAACAAAACCCACAACCGAAATCAGCAGCGCCGCCGGGATCAGCGCCACCACCAGATCATAGGAAAGAACCGGCAAGCCAGGGCTGGGCAGACCGCGTGGAATCGCACCGATCAGCGCCACACCCTGTCCCCCCAGATCCAGCCAGCGGGTCAGTCCGATGGTCGCGGCAATGGCAAGGATCGGCGCCGCCCGCGCAATGCCATCGGCAAGACGCGGCCCAACCCCGGCAAGCGTCAGCCAGCCTTTGAGATAGCGGCGCGAGAGGTAAAGAAAGACCAGCACCCCAGTCCCGAGGATCACAGTCCCGGGATTGATCTCGCCTGCCTGCGCCACCAATGCGAACAGGATCTGTGGCAGGGTGCCGCCACCGCCCGGCGTGCCGAGGATGTGATGCAGCTGCCCCGCCGCGATCAGGATGCCCGACGCGGTGATAAAGCCCGAGATCACCGGATGGCTAAGAAAATGCGCCAGAAACCCCAGCCGCAAAATGCCCATCACCACCAGCATCGCACCGGAAAGCGCTGCCAGCGTCACCGCAGCTGAGACGGCATCGGCAAGTCCGGCATCGACCACCGGCGCAACAGCCGAGGCCGTCATCAGCGACACCACCGCGACCGGCCCCACCGCCAGCGTGCGCGATGAGCCAAAGGCCGCATAGGCCAGCAAAGGCAGGATCGAGGCGTAAAGCCCAGCCTCGGGCGGCAGGTTGGCAAGCATGGCATAACCAAGCCCTTGCGGAATCAGCATGATCGTCACGATCACCGCCGCCAGCAGGTCGGCGGTGAAAGTCGCGCCGTCATAGCGCCTGCCCCAGTCCAGAATGGGCAACCAGCCCCGCACTCGTCTCACACCCAAACTCCCTGCCCTCGTCCTTTGGACAATAGCAGATCAGCACCGGGGCGGATCAAGCGCAAGCACCTGACTTTTCCCAGCTATTTCCAGGGGGCCTGCAACAGGTCCAGCGGGATTTTCAGATAGCGCCGCCCGTTCGCCTCGGGTTCGGGCAGACGCCCGGCGTTGATGTTGATTTGCAGCGCATGCAGGATCAGCTTGGGCATTGGCAGGGTGCGGTCGCGGGCCTCGCGCACGGCCACGAATTCATCCTCGGTCGGCCGCTGCGACAGGTGGATATTCGTTGTCCGCTGCTTGGCCACGGTCGATTGCCAGCGCGCCTCGCGTCCGCCCTGACAGTAATCGTGGCCGGTGAAAATCCGCGTCTCATCCGGCAGGGACAGGATATCCTGAATCGATCGCCACAGGACATGTGCATCTCCGCCCGGGAAATCGGCACGGGCAGTGCCGCTGTCAGGCATGAACAGCGTGTCATGCACAAAGGCCGCATCCCCGACGACATAGGTGACCGAGGCCAGCGTATGGCCCGGTGAAAACATCACATGGGCGGGGATATTGCCGACCGAGAACCGCTCACCCGCAGCAAACAGCTTGTCCCATTGCGAGCCATCGGCAGGGAAATCAGGCCAGTTATAGAAATCCTTCCACAGGTTTTGCACCTCGACAATCTTTTCGCCGATGGCGGTCGGGGCGCCGGTCTTGCTACGCAGGTAATCGGCGGCCGAGAAGTGGTCGGCATGGGGATGGGTATCCAGAATCCACTGAACCTCATAGCCTTTATCAGCGATAAAGCTAAGGATGCGGTCGGCCTCGATGGTGGCGGTGGCACCGGATTTCTCGTCATAATCCAGCACCGGGTCGATGATGGCGCATTTTCCGGTCTCGGGGTCGGCTACGACATATTGCACCGAGCCGGTGCGCGCCTCGTAGAAGCCGGTCACTTCCGGGACATTCACCATGGGTCGTCTCGCTTTTGCTTCTTTAAACCGCAGCCGGCCAGGCCGGCCTATGGGATGACCTCTATTCAATCCCACGCCCCAGTGCCACCGAAACCATAGCTGGAAAAGACCCCGCCCCCGCGTCAGACGGAAGCGGCCAGTAAGGCTCTGGCCGCCTCTGGTTGCTGCGCCGAGGTCAGCCCGCCTCGGTCACGGCGACGTCTTTCGCGGGCAGATACAGCGCCCCGCCCTGTCGGAATTTTTCGGCCATTTCCTCCATGCCGGCCTGACGCTCGGCCTCGGCCCGGATGTCGTGCGAAATGCGCATCGAGCAGAACTTGGGCCCGCACATCGAGCAGAAATGCGCAAGCTTATGCGCCTCTTTCGGCATGGTCTCGTCATGCATGGCGCGTGCGGTGTCAGGGTCAAGGCCAAGGTTGAACTGATCCTCCCAGCGAAACTCGAACCGTGCCCGCGACAAGGCGTCATCGCGCAGACGCGCCCCGGGATGACCCTTGGCCAGATCGGCGGCATGAGCGGCCAGCTTGTAAGTGATCACACCGGTTTTGACGTCGTCACGGTCGGGCAGACCCAGATGTTCCTTGGGCGTGACATAGCAAAGCATCGCGGTCCCGAACCAGCCAATCATCGCCGCGCCAATGCCCGAGGTGATATGATCATAGCCCGGCGCGATATCGGTGGTCAGCGGCCCGAGCGTATAGAAGGGCGCGTCATGGCAATGGCGCTGCTGCTCATCCATATTCGCCTTGATCTTATGCATGGGCACATGGCCCGGCCCCTCGATCATCACCTGGCAATCCCTGGCCCATGCGATTTTGGTCAGCTCACCCAAGGTGCGAAGCTCTGCGAATTGCGCCTCGTCATTGGCATCAGCGATCGAACCGGGGCGCAACCCGTCGCCCAGACTGAAGCTGACATCATAGGCACGCATGATGTCGCAGATTTCCTCAAAATTCTCATAGAGAAAGCTCTCGCGGTGGTGATGCAGACACCATTTCGCCATGATCGAGCCTCCGCGACTGACGATCCCCGTCACCCTGCGCGCAGTCAGCGGGATCATATGCAGGCGCACCCCGGCATGGATGGTAAAGTAATCGACGCCCTGTTCGGCCTGCTCGATCAGCGTATCGCGGTAAATCTCCCAACTCAGATCCTCGGCGACGCCGCCGACCTTTTCCAGTGCCTGATACAGCGGAACCGTACCAATCGGGACCGGAGCGTTGCGGATGATCCAGTCGCGGATGTTGTGAATATTGCGCCCGGTCGAAAGGTCCATGACAGTATCGGCGCCCCAGCGGATCGCCCAGACCATCTTTTCAACCTCTTCCTCCATGCTGGAGGTGACGGCGGAATTGCCGATATTGGCATTCACCTTGACGCGAAAATTGCGGCCAATGATCATCGGCTCAAGCTCACGATGGTTGATATTGGCCGGGATGATCGCACGACCGGCAGCGATCTCGGCCCGCACGAACTCGGGCGTCACCAGATCGGGCAGATCCGCGCCCATTGGATCACCATCGCGAATATGGGCGGCCAACCTGCCTTCATTCTCGCGGATGGCGACAAATTCCATTTCTGGCGTGACGATGCCCGCACGAGCATAGGCAAGCTGAGTAATTGCCCGGTCCCCAACCGCGCGCAGCGGATCGCGGCGTTCAGGGAATGCAGGGGTCAGGCGCGCGCCCTCGGCAAACCCGTTGTCGGCAGCAGTCACGGGACGGCCCGGATAGGAGGCCACATCACCGCGCCGCAACTGCCAGTCGCCGCGCAGATCGGGCAGACCACGCGCGATATCGGCCCGCACCCCGGCATCCGTATAGGGGCCAGAGCTGTCATAGACGATCAGCGGTGCCTCGTTTGAAACCGCGATTTCGCGCATCGGCACACGAATATCGTGCACCTGCCCCGGAACATGGATCTTGCGCGATCCGGGCAGAGGGCCGGTGGTGATAGTGGGAAGGGTCTGGCTCATCTCGTTCTCCCTGAGCAGAGACCCAGCCGAGCCCGGAAGCAGAAAGGGGCCAACGGCCCCGCGAGATGCGAAAAGGGCCGGGTGGCCCGAAAGGACCACCCCGCGATCTGCGTATGGGGAAATGCCCTTCGGTCTTCCTACGCCAGTATCAACTGGGTCAGGTTCAAAGGGTCGCTTCACCGGAACCGCTATAAGACGGTCCCTGTCAGCCTCTCAGTCCCCTGGGCGGGACTCCCCTGACGTCCGGGCAGCATGGCCGTTTCCCTGCGGCCGGTCAATACCCTCAGCTGGCAGGCAGGCCGACACCGCCGGCCGAGGCTGCGCTGAGAGCGACAAAGTTCAGCGCCTGCTGACGCACCGCTGCCGCCAGTTCCTGACGGGCTGAAAGCAGGCTGCGCTCGGCATCCAGGACCGGGAAGAAATCAGCCTCGCCCAGTTCATACGAACTGCGGGTCAGGCTGACCGTCTCGCGGGCGTTATCGACCAGACGCGATTGCGCGGAAACTGCGCGAGCGTCGCGGTTATAGCCGGCCAGCGCGTTCTCGACCTCTTCGACCGCTTTCAGGACCGATGCCTGCCACGCCAGCCGCGCCTGTTCGGCACGCGCCTGCGCAGCCGACAGCCGGGCCTCATTCGCGCCCCCGGTAAAGAGGGGCAGCGTGATCTGGGGCCCAAAGCCCCAGGTCTTCATGCTGCCGCCACCGCGGATATTGGTCGGCGTGATCGTGCCCGACAGGGTCAGGCGCGGATAAAAGGCGGCCTGCGCCTCGCCCACATCGGCGACAGCTGCGGCAAGGTTGCGTTCGGCCATGCGCACATCGGGGCGCACCCGGATCACATCGGCAGGTACACCGACGCTGGCGCTGTAGCGCGCGCGCGGCTGGCCACCCGTCTTGCGCAACTGCGCCGCGATATCGGTGCTGCGCCCAGCGGTCAGGGTCGCAAGCCGGTTCACCGACTGGTCAAACCCGACCTCAAGCGCGGGCAAGGCCGCCTCGGCCTGGGCAACCAGCTGCTCAGCCTGCAGCACCTCAAGGCGCGAGGCGCTGCCAAAGGCATCCTGCGTCCGCGTCATCTCAAGCGTGCGCTTGCGGCTTTGAAGGCTCTGGCGGGTCAGAGCCATCGTCTCCTGATAGTAGCGCGCATCAACATAGGCCGAGGCGATTGCGCTGGCGACGGTCAGCCGCGCCACTTCTGCCGACAGATAGGCCGCATCCAGCCGGGCCGAGGCACCCTCGCGCGCGGCGCGGTTCTGCCCAAAAAGGTCAATCAGCCACGAAACGCCCAGCGTCGCAGAGGTGGTTTCGACCACGCCGGTTTCGTTGTGCGCGCGTCCGGCCGCACCTTCGGCCTGCGCCTGCGGCAGGTCGTTTGCACCGACCAGCCGGGCATTGGCCTGTGCCTCGCGGATCGTGGCAACAGCGGTCTGGACATCAAGGTTGCGCTTTAACCCCGCTGCAATCAACGCATCCAGCCGCTTGTCGCGAAACGCTGCCCACCAGGCGTTCGAGCCGGCGCGCCGGGCCGGAGAGCTGGAGGCAAAGCTTGTAGCCACATCGGCCTTGGGCGCCGTGTAGGTGACCGGGTTACAGGCGGCAAGCGCCAGGGTCGAGACGAACCCGCCCAGGATGCCGCGACGGGAAAGAGACAAGGTATGAGTCATCCGAAACTCTCTGCTTGAAACGGCCCGGAACCGGGTCGCGGAAAAGAAGGGAAAGCACGGGCGGCCCCCGGGACCGCCCGTACCCTTGCGGCGAAGCCGGAGCCTAGCCCGCCGTATCGGCTTTTGCAGGCTTCTCAGCTTTTGCGCCGGTCAGGCGGCTGACAAGCCCAAGGACGAACACGAAGAACACCGGAACAAAAAACACAGCAAGGACGGTGGCCGCGACCATCCCACCGATCACGCCGGTACCGATCGCGTTCTGGCTGGCAGCCGAGGGTCCCGTTGCGATCGCAAGCGGCACCACGCCCAGCGTAAAAGCCAGCGAGGTCATCAGGATCGGCCGGAAGCGCAGTTTGGCCGCCTGTACCGCCGCCTCGATCAGGCTTTGACCCTGTTCGCGCAGCTCTTTGGCGAATTCGACGATCAGGATGGCGTTTTTGGCAGACAGGCCGATGATCGCGATCAGGCCGACCTTGAAGTAGATGTCGTTCGGCATGTCACGCAGCATCACCGCCCCGACACACCCCAGAACGCCCAAGGGCACCACCAGCATCACCGACAGCGGAATCGACCAGCTTTCGTAAAGGCCCGAAAGCAGCAGGAAGACAAAGAGAATACTCATCGCATAAAGCAGCGTCGCCTGCGAACCGGCCTGGATCTCTTCCAGAGACTGACCAGTCCATTCATAGCCAAAGCCCTGCGGCAGTTCGGTCGCCAGACGCTCCATCTCGGCCATGGCGGCACCAGAGCTGTAGCCCGGAGCAGCAGCGCCCGCGATACGGATCGAGGGATAACCGTTATAACCCACGACCTGCGACGGCCCCTGCTCCCAGCTTACGCTTGCAAAGGACGAGAAAGGCACCATGCCACCATTGCTGTTGCGCACGGTGAGCTTCAGGATGTCCTCGGCCTGCATACGCGAGTTTTCCTCGGCCTGCATGACCACGCGCTGCATCTTCCCGGCATTGGGGAAGTCGTTGATGTAGGCCGACCCCAGATATTGCGAGATCGTCGCCGAGATATCGGCAAAGGTCACGCCGAAGGCATTGGCCTTTTCACGGTCGATGGTGACATAGACCTGCGCGGCCGAGGGCAGACCCTCGATGCGCAGGCCGGTCGCGATGCCGTTTTCCTGCGCCTTGGCCATGATCTGCTGGGCGGCTGCAAGCAGCGCGTCCTGCCCCTGCCCACCACGGTCCTGCAGGCGGAAGCTGAAGCCGCCAGTGGAACCAAAGCCGGGAATCGGAGGCGGAGACAGCGCATAGGCCTGCGCGTCCTGATAGGTAAACATCTCCATATTCGCGGCATCAGCGATGGTCTGTGCCGACTGATCACGCTCGGCCCAGTCCTTGAAGGTGACGAACATCAGCCCGGCATTCGGCCCCTGCCCCGAAAAGCTGAAGCCCCGGATTGCCACGGTATTCTCGACCGCGTCGTTGCGCTGGAACATCTGTGCGGCCTGCGTCAGCACCTCATCGGTGCGGTTCGAACTGGCCGTCGGCGGGGTCTGGATATCGGTAATGATAAAGCCCTGATCCTCGTTCGGCAAAAAGCTGGTCGGCAGGCGCAGAAAGCCCATGGCCGTCGCTCCGACAAGCGCCAGATAAAAGACCATCATCACCAGCCGCTGCCTCGTGACAAAGCCGACCACGCGGGTATAGCGGTTGGTCAGCCGG
Source organism: Paracoccus sp. TRP (assembly GCF_000185925.1). Lineage (NCBI taxonomy): Bacteria > Pseudomonadati > Pseudomonadota > Alphaproteobacteria > Rhodobacterales > Paracoccaceae > Paracoccus > Paracoccus sp. TRP. The sequence goes on from NZ_AEPN01000018.1 coordinate 74,961, forward strand.
TCGAAGTTGCGGTTAAACCAGCCAAAGAAACCTTTTTTCTCGTGATGGCCATTGATGGGCTTGAGGAAGGTCGCGCAAAGCGCCGGCGTCAGCGTCAGCGCGAGGAAGGCCGAGAACAGGATCGACACCACCATGGTCAGCGCGAACTGGCGATAAATGATACCCGACGAACCGGGGAAAAAGGCCATAGGCACAAAGACCGCCGCCAGGACCAGCGTGATACCGACGATAGCGCCCGAGATCTGGTCCATGGCTTTTTCCGTCGCCTCACGTGGCGGCAAACCCTCGCTTGCCATGATGCGTTCGACGTTCTCGATCACCACGATCGCGTCATCGACAAGGATGCCGATGGCCAGCACCATGGCGAACATGGTCAGCACGTTGATCGAAAAGCCCGCCGCCAGCATGACGGCCACCGTTCCCATCAACGCGATGGGCACCACAACGGTCGGGATGATCGTATAGCGAAAGTTCTGCAAGAACAGGAACATCACCAGGAAAACCAGTCCCACCGCCTCTAGCAGCGTATGCAGAACCTTTTCGATCGAGGCCTCGACGAAAGGTGTGGTGTCATAGGGAATGGTGTAGGTGACCCCATCCGGAAAGAAGCGGGACAGTTCCTCCATCTTCTCATGCACCGCCTCCGAGGTGTTCAGCGCGTTACCGGTCGTCGAAAGCTGGATACCCAGCGCCGCCGCCGGCTTGCCGTTGATACGCGACGAGAAGCTGTAGCTCTCTGCCCCGATTTCAAGCCGCGCCACGTCGCGCAAAAGCACGGTCGAGCCGTCGGGATTGGCGCGCAGCACGATGTTACCGAACTCATCGACATCGTCGAGCTGACCCTTGATCAGCACGGTCGCGGTCAGCTGCTGGCCGATGGGGTTCGGGTCTGCGCCGACCTTGCCTGCCGCAACCTGCGCGTTCTGCGCCCGTACCGCTGCCACGATCTCGGCCGAGCTGAGGTTAAGCCCGGTCATCTTGGTCGGATCAACCCAGATGCGCAGTGCACGTTCCGGCGCAAAGACCTGTGCGCGACCGACACCCTCAATGCGCCGTATCTCGCCCACCACGTTGCGGTTCAGGTAATCCCCAAGCGCGATGTCGTTCAGCGTGCCGTCATCAGAGGTCAGAGCAACCAACATCAAAAAGCCGGTGCCCGCCTCCTCGATCAGGATACCCTGATCGACCACACTTTGCGGCAACAGAGGTTCGACCCGGGCGACCGCGTTCTGCACATCGACCTGAGCGCGGGCAACGTCGGTTCCCGGTTCGAATGTCGCGGTGATCGACATGGCGCCCGAAGAATCCGAAACGGATTCGTAATAGGCCAGCCCTTCGACGCCGTTCAGCTCATCCTCGATGGGCTGGGCGACGGCGCGGTTGATCTCGCCCGGCGCGGCACCGGTGTAGGCGGTCGAAATGGTGATCTGTGGCCATGCCACCTGCGGGTATTGCGCGACCGGGATCAGCGGCAGGGACAAAATCCCCGCGATGACGAAAAAGATCGCGATCACCCAGGCGAGCACTGGCCGGTGAATGAAGAACCGTGCCATCCGCTTACTCCTGCGCTGCGGGCTGAGCGGATTCTTCCGCCGCGGCCGGGGCTTCGGTTGCAGCCGGCGCATTTGCCGGGAGCGCAACCACCTTGGCGTCGGGATACAGCTTTTGTGCACCCGCAACCACAACCCGGTCGCCCGGCTTCAGCCCCGCTTCGACCAGCCAGCGGTTATCGGTGGTCTGGCCAAGGGTCACATTGCGGCGCTCGACAGTTTCGTCATCCTTCATCGCATAGACATAGGCCTGACCCGACTGGTCGCGCTGCACCGCCATTTGCGGCACGATCAGGGCGTTGTCGCGTACCGCCTGTTCAATCCGCACGCGGACGTAAAGACCCGGCAGCAGATCGCCCTCGGGGTTCGGGAACTCGGCCCGCAGCGTGATCTGCCCGGTCGAGCTGTCCACGCTTGCTTCCGAGAACAGCAGTTTGCCCGAATGGGTATATTCCGTGCCGTCATCAAAGATCAGCCGTACCTCGGCTTCATCAGACGAAAGCATCGCAAGCTGCCCCGCAGCCAAAGCGCGGCGCAAGGCAAAAAGCTCGGACGAGGATTGGGTAAAGTCCACATAGACCGGGTCAAGCTGCTGGATCGTCGCCATGATGTCGGTCTGGGCGTTGACCAGCGCGCCCTCGGTCACCAGCGCGCGGCCGACGACGCCCGAAATCGGAGCCGTAACATCTGTGTAGCTGCGATTCAGTTCGGCCTCTTGCAGCGAGGCACGCGCAATGGCGACATCAGCCTCGGCCTGCGCAAGGGCGGTCGTCGCGTTGTCCAGATCGACGCCCGCCGTCACCTTGCGTTCGCGCAGGGCACGAGCCCGCTTTTCCTGATCGGCAGCGTTCAGCGCCGTTGCCTGGGCCCGCGCAAGCGTCCCCTTGGCACTGGCCACACGTACGTCATAGGGCGCGGGGTCGATGCGATAAAGAACGTCGCCCGCCTCGACCTTGCCGCCCTGTTCAAAGACGCGCTCAATGACGATACCGCCGACCCGCGGCCGCACTTCGGCGATGCGGGTGGCGGCAACACGGCCCGGCAGCTCGTTGATTACCGGCAATGCTTCGGGCTGGATTTCCAGTACGCTGACCTGCGGCGGCGGCAGCTGCTGGGCCAGAGCAGGCCCCATCAGCAGACAGCAAAGCACGAACCCGGCGCCCAGGCCGGGGAAAATTGGTTTTTTCATAGGGTCTTTCCTGTGAACCTCAGTGTGGGAGGTCAGTCTCCGTTTGCGCCAGGATCGCTTTCCGCGATCGCCATCAATTCATCGAGAATGTCATCACGGGTTTCCTGATCGAACCGGCTGAAACCGAAAAATTCGAGAAACGCCATGCCATGCAGGGCCAGAAGCGTCATGAGCATCCGTTTGCGGTCTCCGGCCTGTTCGGCAACGGCCTGGATGTCGCCAGAGATCACCTCACGCATGATCTCACGGCATTCGGCATGTTCGCCCATGCTCGCACTGATCAGCAATGCGATTTCAAGCTCTTCCTCGGTCGGAACCCGGCGGCATTTGTCGATCAGCGTCAGCAGCATGGTATTTGGCTTGCCTTCATGTCGCGCCTGAATTTCAGCGAAAACCTCACGGTGCCGGGCCATCTTGTGACGTATGAAAGCGGCAAGCAGCCCGGCCTTGCTTTCGCAATCATAAACCACGCTGGATTTACTGATTCCGGCCTCTTTGGCGACTGCATCAATGCTGAGACCGGCCGCACCGACACGTCGGGCCACCCTTTCGATGGCGGACATCAGTTCATCGCGGCTGATGGTTCGTTTGCGGCCCAAAATCGCCTCCACCATTTCCGTATGACCGTTCGTTTATTGACAGGATGGCCCCGAGTCAACCGCCAGAACTTCCCACACGGAAAGGTGAACGGCGTGTGGGTGTGTCCATGAATCCACAGATGTCCACACTATCCAAAGGTCGTACTTCCTTACCGCCACTGACGCCGTCCACAGTGCACATATGGAACAAGAACGAGGGATGAGATCATGAAAGGCACAGTCATTCTGACAGGCCGCAATGGTGCGCTGGTCTCGGGCGAATATGAGGTCAGCGGCGACACACTTCGCGTTTCCTATGGCGGAAATGAACGCGAGGTCCGTATCGACGGCGGGTCGGTCGACCATCTGGCGCAGGCGCTTTTGCGCGATCTGTGGCTGGGGTAAGCAGACCCTGACGCCGTAGCATGCGTCACCCCCTTCCGTCTTGACCGGGTTTCATGCAAGAACCTGACTAAACGGACTGACCTGGGGGTTAGATGACGGCGACAATCGCAGCCAGAATGACCCGTGCCGGACTGGTTGCTGCGGCGCGAGTGCTGCTAAGCCTGCGGGCCATCGACCTGCCCCCTAAAGGCAGCGGGCCGCGCGTTCTTGTTGCCAACCACGTCAGCCATGCAGATTTCGTGGCGCTTTGGTCGGTTCTGCCGAAACAGTTGCGATTGCAAACCCGGCCAGTCGCGGGCGCGGATTATTGGGAACGTTCGGACCTGCGGCGCTGGACCGCCAATCATGTATTCCGCGCCGTGCTTATCGATCGTGACCCGGCCAGCCGGCGCTCGGACCCGGTCGAAGCGGTGGCCGAGGTGCTGCGCAGCGGCGAGGACGTGATCTTTTTCCCCGAAGGTACGCGCAATCTGACCGACGCGCGGCTATTGCCGCTGAAATCGGGCATCTACCACCTTGCCCGCACCGTCCCCGAGGTAGAAATCGTGCCGGCCTGGATCCTGAACCTTGACCGCATTCTGCCCAAAGGGGCCTTTCTGCCGGTGCCTCTGAATTGCGCTGTGCGTTTTGGCACCCCGATGCAGGTCGGGCCGGGCGAAAGCCGCGAAGATTTCCTGAACCGCCTCTCATCCGCCATGCTGGCGCTGGCCGAGGCAAAGGGCTGATCCATGGACCGTTTCCACTCGCCTTCTGCCTATGTGTTCTACGGGCTTTTCGCCTTTCTGATCCTTGCCACACTGGTCGCGCAATTCCTGATCCGTTCGGGCAGGGTCACCGAACCAACGGCGGGGAACCTGACCCAGCGCATTCGCGCATGGTGGGTGATGATCGGCGTGCTTGCCCTGATCTTTACCCTTGGCGCGGGGGCAATCACGCTGTTCTTTGCACTGTGTTCGATGGCGGCACTGCGTGAATTTGCCACCATCACCCATACCCGGCGCGACGATCATGACGGGCTGGCCATCGCCTTTTACCTGATCCTGCCTTTGCAATATCTGCTGGTCTATTTCGAAGTCCCGGTCTTTGCCGCGCTGCTGATCCCGGTTTACAGCTTTCTGCTGCTGCCGGTCGTCACCGTGTTTAAAGGCGAGGTGCAGGGCTTTCTGACCCGCGTGTCAGAAACACAATGGGGGCTTATGGTCTGCGTCTATTGCGTGTCGCATATCCCGGCGATTCTGACACTGGACATCCCGTTTTACCGCTACAGCGCCTTTACGCTGGTCGCATGGCTGATCCTGGTCGTGCAGGCCTCGGATGTGCTGCAATATATCTGGGGCAAGAGCATCGGCCGCCACCTGCTGGCCCCGCGCGTCTCACCCTCGAAAACGGTTGAGGGGCTGGTCGGAGGCATGCTGAGCGCCACGGTTCTGGGGATGGCGCTGACGCCGATCACCCCTTTTCGCTGGTGGGAGGCAGGGCTGATCGCCCTGACCGTTACCGGCTTTGGCACTTTGGGCGGGCTGATCATGTCAGCGATCAAACGCGACCGCGGGGTCAAGGACTGGGGTACACTGGTCCAGGGGCATGGAGGCATTCTTGACCGGCTGGACAGTCTGGTCTTTTCGGCTCCGGTATTTTTGCACATTCTTGCTTGGGGGTGGATGTGACCGAGGATTTCAGCCGGCGCCCGATCGCCAGCCGCAATACGAAATGGGCAGCGCGGGTCACCCGATGGCTGGTCGCGCGCCAGATCGAGCCGAACCGCATCTCCATGGGTTCGGTCGTGGCGGCAGTGCTTGCGGGTGCGGCCTTTGCCCTGTCCGCACTTGTCGGCTCGCAATGGGCAGCGGGGCTGCTGTTGCTTCTGGGGGCGCTCTTTTGTCAGCTGCGCCTGCTTTGCAATCTATTTGACGGGCTGGTCGCGGTCGAAGGCGGCATGGGGTCACCCGATGGCGCTTTCTGGAACGAAGTACCGGACCGGCTGTCGGATGTGCTGATCCTGACCGGCTTTGGCATGGCGGCAGGCTATTGGGGTGTTGGCCTGCTTGCCGGGGCGCTGGCGATCACTACCGCCTACCTGCGGGAGTTTGGCCGGGCGGCGGGGCTGGGGTCGGATTTCCGCGGGCCGGGTTCAAAATCGCATCGCATGGCGGCGGTAACGATTGGCGCGCTGGCTCAGATCCTGGCTTGGGTTGCCGGGCTTGGCTGGCCGGTGCTGAGCTGGACGCTGTGGCTTGTGGTGGCACTGGTCGCGGTAACTATCCTGCGACGCAGCCAGCGCATACTTGACGGGTTGACGGGCCAGGCGTGAATTCGGGGCTGTCCCTGCCCGCTTGGCGTGATAAGGGATAACTTCGCCAATTCCTTCGTGATACTGGCCGCTCAGCACGGACAATCAGACGACAGAGAACCCAGCCATGCCCGCATATCGTTCCCGCACCACCACCCATGGCCGCAATATGGCAGGGGCCCGCGGCCTCTGGCGTGCGACCGGGGTGAAAAACAGCGATTTCGGCAAACCGATCATCGCGATTGTAAACAGTTTTACCCAGTTCGTGCCGGGACATGTGCACCTGAAGGACCTGGGCCAGATGGTTGCGCGCGAGGTCGAAGCGGCTGGCGGTATCGCCAAAGAGTTCAACACCATCGCGGTCGATGACGGTATCGCCATGGGCCATGACGGCATGCTTTATTCGCTGCCTTCGCGCGAACTGATCGCCGACTCGGTCGAATATATGGTCAACGCGCATTGCGCCGATGCCATGGTCTGTATCTCGAACTGCGACAAGATCACCCCCGGCATGCTGATGGCAGCAATGCGGGTGAACATCCCGACGATCTTTGTCTCGGGCGGACCGATGGAGGCGGGCAAGGTCACGCTGGGCGATGGCCGCAAGGTCGCGCTGGATCTGGTCGATGCCATGGTCGCTGCGGCTGATGACAAAGTGTCGGACGCAGATCTGACCGCTATCGAAGAGGCCGCCTGCCCGACCTGCGGCTCGTGCTCGGGGATGTTCACCGCCAACTCAATGAACTGCCTGACCGAGGCGCTGGGGCTGTCGCTGCCCGGCAACGGCTCGACCCTGGCAACTCATGCCTATCGCAAGAACCTGTTCCTTGAGGCTGGCCGGCGTATCGTCGACATCACCCGCCGCCATTATGAACAGGATGATGCCTCGGTCCTGCCACGCTCGGTCGCCAGCAAGGCCGCATTCTATAACGCCATGTCGCTGGATATCGCCATGGGCGGTTCGACGAACACCGTGTTGCACCTGCTTGCGGTCGCGCAGGAAGGCGGGGTCGATTTCACCATGGACGACATCGACGCCCTGTCGCGCAAGGTGCCCTGCCTGTGCAAGGTCGCGCCGAACAAGGCCGATGTGCATATGGAGGACGTCCATCGCGCCGGCGGCATCATGGCGATCATGGGCGAGCTTGACCGCGCCGGACTTGTCGATCGTAATTGCACCACGGTCCATGCCCCGACCATCGGCGCGGCTATCGACCAATGGGATATCGTGCGCAGCAACGATCCGCAGACGCGCCAGCTGTTCATGGCCGCGCCGGGTGGCGTACCGACACAGGTGGCGTTCAGCCAATCCTCACTCTGGCCCGATCTGGATCTGGACCGCGAAAAGGGCGTTATCCGTTCAGCCAAAACCCCGTTCTCAAAGGACGGCGGTCTGGCAGTGCTCAAAGGCAATCTGGCCGTCGATGGCTGCATTGTAAAGACCGCAGGCGTGGACGAATCCATCCTGGTCTTTTCGGGCAGGGCCAAGGTCTATGAAAGCCAGGACGCGGCTGTCTCGGGCATCCTGACCGGCAAAGTCCAGGCCGGGGATGTGGTCGTCATCCGTTACGAAGGACCCAAAGGTGGGCCGGGCATGCAGGAAATGCTCTATCCGACCAGCTACCTGAAATCCAAGGGGCTTGGAAAAGCCTGCGCGCTGATCACCGACGGCCGTTTTTCGGGCGGGACCTCCGGCCTGTCCATCGGCCATGTCAGCCCCGAAGCCGCTGCCGGCGGCATCATCGGTCTGGTGCATGACGGTGACCTGATCGAGATCGACATTCCCAACCGCTCGATCCGTCTGGCGGTCCCGGATGACGAGCTGGCCGCCCGTCGCGCCGAACAAGAGGCCCGGGGCTGGAAACCCGCGCAGCCGCGCCAGCGTCAGGTTTCGGGCGCGCTTAAGGTCTATGCACAATTCGCTGCCTCGGCCGACAAGGGTGCGGTGCGTATCCTGCCCGAGTAAGCCCATAGGGCGCGGCCGCTTTGACGACGGTTGCGCCCGATCTATCACTGGCCCAGCCGCTCAAGCACAACCGCCGTGCCAATCCCGCCCGCAGCAGCGATGGCGGCCAGGCCTCGCTGACCGGGCAAGCCCAGCTCATGGCACAGACGCACGAGGTTGATTGCCCCCGATGCGCCAATCGGGTGACCCCGCGCAAGCGCCCCGCCGCCGCGATTGATCAGCGTCTGCGGCAGATCAGTCAGCTGGGCGCAGGCGATTGCCTGAACGGCAAAGGCTTCCATCATCTCGACAGCTTCAAAAGAGGTGGGGCAAAGGTCGGTCACCGCCATGACGGCGCGGATCGCGCCGACAGGGGCAAGACCCGGCAATTCAGGATCAGCCCCGCGCGTCGCCCCGGCAAGCATACGCCAGCCGCTGTGCGCAAGCTTTTGCGCCAGCCGCGCTGAAACCATCAGGCAGAACCCTGCCCCATCGGCCGCAACCGCAGCATTTGCGGTGGAGATACTGCCCCGTAACACCGGCGCGCGGCTACAAAGCCGCTCTGTCATTGAGCGTGCGAACGGATCACTATCGATCCCCGCAATCGCTGTAATCTCAGACCGCATATGTATCCTGGCGGCAAGCGCCCGCGCGTGGCTTGCGATGGACCACTGGTCCTGAACCTCGCGCGTGATCCCGAGCCGCAGCGATATGGCCTCGGCCGCCGCGACCATATCAGGATCGCGTTCGGGCCATGGCGTAAAGGACGGCTGGTCATAGGCCTCGGGCGCGCCGCCCTCTGGATCGGTGCGCAGCCGAAGCGGGCGTCGGGAATAGCTTTCAACCCCGCCCGCAATGACAACCTCGCATTGACCCGAGCGGATCAGGGCATCGGCCAGCATGACCGCATCCATGCCCCCGCAGCATTGCCGGTCGATCGACAGGCCGGCCACCCGCTCGGCCAGCCCCGCCGCCAGCGCCACCACCCGGGCAGGATTGCCCCCGCCGCCAAGCGCGTTCGACAAAATCAGCTCATCGACATTATCTGCTGCCAGCCCAGCATCGCGCAGCAGATCCGCGATGACCGGAGCAGCGATCTGGTGCAGCTCAAGCGCGCGGAAAGCGCCGTTACGCGGCACGACAGCACTGCGACGCGCAGCAAGGATGACAGGATCGCTCATGCTTTTGCCCCAAAGCAGCGTGCCAGCGACGCCAGATCCGGCTTGCCCGAGGCAAGCACTGGCAGACGCGGCAAAAAGATGATGCGACGCGGGGCAGCGTGATCCCCCAGCGCCTCGCGGCAGGCCCGGCGCAGTCGCGCTGCCAGCGTATCATCGCCCTGCCCCTCAACCACCGCAAGGACGGAATGGCCGCGCCGTGGGTCCGGGACCGCAAGAGCCGCGCAAAGCCCCGCCCCGGCTGTAGCCAGCGCCGCCTCGACATCCTCAAGGAAAAGGTTCCGATCCGCGACCAGAACCATGCGGCTTTCCCTGCCCCGCAGGAAAAGATGGCCTGCCCCGTCCAGCCAACCGATATCACCGGTGACAAGATGGCCTTCCTCCCGGGGCGGCAGTGGCAGGTCTGGCTCGGCATAGCCGTCAAAAAGATACGGACTCGCGACCGCGATCCGCCCTGCGGGGCCCAGGTGCAGGCTCACCCCCGGATAGGCACGACCCACCGAGCCTTCAGGCGTTGCACCGTCAGCCATGGTGATGAAACTGGTCTCCGAGGTGCCGTAAAACTCACGGATCACGGCATTCGGGCACAGCGCCGCCATCGCCGCGCGGCAATCGGGGTCCAGCTTGCCACCGCCGCAAAACACATGGGTCAAACTGTACAACGGACCCGCATCCGCCATCAGCAAGCGTCGCAATTGCGCGGGCGTCGCATAAAGCACCGTCGCCGCACTATCCGTTAGTTGCCGCATTTGGCTGCGTGGGCTGTCTCCGGCAAGCAGCAACAGCCCCGCGCCAAGATGCAGCGCCTCTAACGTCGCATAAAGCGCCAGTGAGTGGCCAAGCTGGCCCAGCACTGCATAGCGGTCGCGCGGTGAAAGGCCAAAGGCGGCGCGGCTGATCTCAAAGCTTGCGATCCATGAGCCATGACTGCGCCGGATTGTCTTGACGCGCCCGCCCGAGCCCGAGCTTTGACAGAAAAGCCAAGGCGCAGGCTGGGGCCCGGCCGGGCGGATGCCCTGATGGCTGGCATGGACCGGCAACCCTTGCGCCAGACAGTCAAGAAGCGCCGTCGCAACCGGCGCATTCTGTCCGCGCAGCCCGTAACTGAGAACGGCTTCGCGCCGGGCCGGGACAAAGCGGGCCGTCGCCGGATTCACAGGCGGAAATCGCGCGGACCTGCCGGGACACGATGCCAGGCAAGCATCTGCGGCCTTACTCTTGCCAAAGCCTGTACAAGCATACCGGTGATCGCCGCCTTTAACAGATCACCCGGAATAAAGACCGCAACGAGGCGGAATGCTTCGATCAGGCTTTTGCCGCTGACAAGGGCTAGCCCGCTGGCCCCAAGCAGATAAAGGACTAGGATCCCACCAAAGACCGCGCCCAGCCCAGCCGCCAGCCCAGCCGAATGCAGCCGCACATGTTCGACGAACAGCCCGGTTGCAAAGGCCGCGACCGGAAACCCAAGTGCAAATCCTGCTGTCGGCGAGACAAAAACGCCAAGCCCCCCGCGCCCACCAGCAAGCAGCGGCAGGCCAAGCGCAACCAGCAGCAAAAACAGCCCGGCCGCCGCAGCGCCACGCCGCGCCCCAAGGACCGCACCAGCCAGCATGACGCCCAACGTCTGGGCAGTGATCGGCACGCCAAAGCCAAGCGTGATCTGCGGCACCAGCCCCAGCGCCGCAATCATGGCCGCGAACAGGGCGATCTGGGCGATATTCCGTTCCATTCGGTTTCTCCGGTCTCAGGGTTCCTGTTGGGGAGAGCCAAGCGGCCCGCCGCGTGCCCGCAAAGCTTCTCCGACATGATCGGCGTCGTCCAGAGCTTGCAGCGTCAAGGGCAGGATCAGCCTCCAGCCCGGACGGCGGCAAGATCGGGCACGCCAGGCCTCGGCCAGCGTTCCGGCCCGCTCGACAATGACTGGCGTAAAGCGGATGACAAGCGGGATGGCCGTATCAAGCAGATGCACGGGTAGGCCCAACCGGCCAAGGGGCGCGGTCAGGTGTTGCAGCACCTCGACCAGATCCTCAAGCCCTGTGGTCATGGTAACAAGATTGGCGAGCCCGATCAGCGTCACCATACGCAACGTGATCAACACCCCGCTTTGCCAGTCCCCCGTTACCCCATGCCAGACAAGCAGGATAAGGACAAAGGGCACAACCACCCGCATCCCGCACATGCCCGCGCGGAAAAAGGCTGTGCCCGGTGCGGCGTAAAGCGCCAGAACCAACAGCAGCGCCGTCACATGAACGACCATACTGCCAGTCAGGAACAGCCCGGTCGAAGCAAGGCACAGCCCCGCAAGCTTGAGCCCCGCCGGCCAGTGATGGGCGCGTGTCTTAACCGGCGAGGTCAGCGATATCATCCAGATCCCCCAGACGGATCATCTCGGCCGTAAAGCGCGGCAGGACCTCAGCCGGCGTACCTTGGGCAACGATGCGACCACGGTCCAACCAGAACAATTCCTTACAATCTTCAAGATCCGATGGCTCGTGCGAAATATGCAGCGACCGCGTATTGACCCGCCGCAGGTAGCGCGCAAGTTGGCGGCGGGTCGGGATGTCAAGCCCGGCATAAGGTTCATCAAGGATCAGAAGCCGTGGGCGCATCGCCAACACCGCCATCATGCAGACGAGATGCTTCTGTCCCTGTGACAGCGCCGAGATCGGGGCATCCTTCCAGTGCAGCTTGTCAAAACTGTGCAGCACGGCCTCGGCCCTCGCGGCGGCTGCATGTTTGTCCAGGCCTTGTTGCCGCAAGCCAAAAGCGATTTCTTCGCTAACGCGCGGAAAGATGATCTGATGCTCAGGGTTCTGAAAGAGGATACCTACAGTCGCAAGCGCTTCACGGCGATCCCTGAAAATATCATGTCCTCCGATGCGAATGGTCCCCGAACTCGGGGCTATCAGTCCGGCAAGCAGCCGCGCCAACGTACTTTTCCCCGAGCCATTGCGGCCGACCACACCGATACGCCGCGCAGTCGAGTATAATGTCAGCCCTGAGAGCACAGGACGGCCTGCAACTTCATGGCCCACCTCGTCGAGATGGATGGCCAGGTCTGCGCTATCGTCCTCGGGTCGTTTCTGCATCGTCCGGATCTCATGCTTTCTCGGCACCGCCGAATATCCCGGCCCTTTAATCGCAGATGTGCGTCCAGAGAAAGGCAGGATTACGATCACTGTCTTGCAGAGCGTCGTCAGGGAGAGCGCGGTAGTCACACTCGCGTCACACGAACACTTTGGCGTGTGATGGCCGTTGTTTGAGAAGTCGCGCCCGATCAGGCTTCACAGGAGCAATCCACGGGTTAGGTCGTGTTGACAAAAGGGATTCCTCT
>NZ_AEPN01000017.1:0-328 GCF_000185925.1 Paracoccus sp. TRP
GGCTTCGCCATTTGTCAACATGACCTAGGAAAAGTTTCAGCCAGCATCGGGATAGCCATCCCGGACGATCTGCAAGGAAATTGCCGCGAGAAATTACTCGAATTTTCCGATAAAGCTCTTTACAAAGCCAAATCTTACGGGCAGGGGAAATTTATTATCTGGAAGGAGGCGGTGGTCTTGTGAGCTTGATGCCCGCTTTTTGCGGCCGCTAGAATCAGGGCTCACAACCACTATATGACGTTTGCGGCCATGGCGCAGGCGGAGAGGGACAGGATCGGGTATCGGCCGTATCGGGTTTCGATGCGTCGCCAGTCCTTGAGGCGTGCGA
>NZ_AEPN01000016.1:0-40179 GCF_000185925.1 Paracoccus sp. TRP
TCCGCGCCAGCAGCAGCCGCGCCTTTTCCCCACCCGACAGGCTGCCGACCGGCGCGCGCGCCTGCGCATCGTCAAAAAGGAAATCCTTGAGATAGGCGACGACATGGCGTGGATTGCCGCGCACCATCACCTGATCCGACCGGCCCGAAACCCGCATTGACGGATCCCCCGCCAGCGCATCCCACAGCGTTACGCTGTCGTCGATGGCCGCGCGGGCCTGATCAAACACGGCGATTTCCAGATTGGTGCCGTGCCGGATTTCGCCGCTGTCGGTCGGAATTTCGCCGGTCAGCATCTTGATCAGCGTTGTCTTGCCCGCGCCATTCGGACCAACAAAAGCCACGCGGTCGCCACGCAACACCCGCAGGTCAAAGGGTTTGAGGATCACCCGCTCACCAAAGGCTTTCGAGATGCCCTTGGCGTCGATCACCCGTTTGCCCGATTGCTGGCCCGCGTCCAGCTCCATCGCCGCTGTGCCCTGCCGGCGGATCTGGCTGGCGCGTTCCTCGCGCAGCGCGGCAAGGGCGCGCAGCCGACCCTGGTTGCGCTTGCGCCGGGCGCTGATGCCCTCGACCGCCCAGCGGGCCTCGGCCCTGATCTTGCGGTCAAGTTTGTGACGGGCCTCATCTTCGGCGGTCCAGACAGTCTCGCGCCAATCCTCGAAATGCTCAAAACCCTTGTCCTGACGGCGTACCTCACCCCGGTCGATCCATAGCGTCGCGCGGGTCAGCGCCCTGAGAAAGGCGCGGTCGTGCGAGATCAGCACGAAAGCTGCCCTGGTCGTCGAAAGCTGCTCTTCCAGCCAGCCGATCGCCTCGATATCCAGATGGTTCGTCGGCTCATCCAGCAGCATCAGATCGGGCGCCTGCGCCAGCATCCTTGCCAGGGCCGCCCGCCGCCGTTCGCCACCCGACGCGGTCGCGACCGGGCGGTCAGGATCGAATTTCAACCCCTCGGCCGCCATTTCGACCCGGTAACCCTCACCCTCGTCCAGACCAGCGCGGGCAAAATCACCCAGCGTTGCAAAGCCCGAAAGGTCGGGGTCCTGCTCCATATAGCCGACCTGAGTGCCGGCGGGGGTGATGACCTCACCGCTGTCAGGCTCGACCAGCCCGGCCATGACTTTCATCAGCGTGGACTTGCCCGAGCCATTGCGCCCGACTAGCGCCAGCCGGTCGCCCTGCTGGACGGTCATGTTCAGCTCGCTGAACACGGGATTGCCCCCGAAGGTCAGCGAAATATCGGTGAGTTGTAAAAGAGGAGCGCGTGCCATGGCCCGCAGATAGGCCGCCCCCGCGCGGCGGTCAACGGGGCGCGTGGTGACCCAGCGTTCCTTGCCGATTTTCTGGCCGCGCTACTACAAAATATTGACAATCCAGACCGCCGGTGGACGCTGGATTCATTCTTAAGCTGAAAAATAGGTTTCAAATGCAGAAAAAACTTCTGGCCGAGGCTATCGGTACTTTCTGGCTTGTTTTCGGTGGTTGCGGCAGCGCGGTTCTTGCAGCGGCCTTCCCCGGGCTTGGTATCGGTTTTACTGGTGTTTCCCTGGCCTTTGGCCTTACCGTCCTGACCATGGCCTATGCCGTGGGCGGCATTTCGGGCGGTCACTTCAACCCGGCCGTTTCGGTCGGCCTGACGGTTGCCGGTCGCTTTCCGGCGGCCAGTCTGCTGCCCTATATCATCGCGCAGCTCGTTGGCGCGATCCTTGCGGCGGCTGTTCTTTACCTGATCGCCTCGGGTAAGGCGGACGTGGATCTGGGTGGTTTTGCTGCGAACGGTTACGGTGAGCACTCGCCGGGCGGTTATGGCACGCTTTCGGCCCTGCTGATCGAAATCGTGCTGACAGCGGGCTTCCTGATCGTGATCCTTGGCGCGACTCACGGCCGCGTTCCGGCAGGCTTTGCCCCGATCGCTATCGGTCTGGCGCTGACGCTGATCCACCTGATCTCGATCCCGGTGACCAATACTTCGGTAAACCCTGCACGCTCGACCAGCCAGGCGATCTTTGCCGGGGGTTGGGCGCTGCAACAGCTGTGGCTGTTCTGGGTCGCGCCGATCGTAGGGGCCGTGATCGGCGCCCTGCTGTGGAAAGGCGTGGGCGAACAGAACTGACGCCTCTGCCTGCGGGCATCGGCCTGCGCATGCCCCGAAACCGGGGCATGCTGCGGCGATTGGACATTGCGGCCTTGCACCCTTATTCATGGGATCAGGCCGATGCCCCGCATCATTCACACCGTCCTTTGCCAGCCATCGCCAGCCGGACCGATCACAAGACAGGAAAGCCCCATGTCCCAGCCGATCATCCAGTCCCGCTGCAGCGTTGCGACCACCAACGGCAGCCGCTATCTGCAACAGCTGTGCAAACACTGGGCACATAAGTTCGAGGTCGAGTTCGACGCCGAACGCGGCCGCATCGCCATGCCCGAAGATCGTGTCGTGATATTGACCGCCACGCCCCAGACGCTTGAGATCCGGCTGGACGCGCCCGGGGACACGACCGAACACATGCGGCATATCGTGGATAGTCACATTGCCCGCTTTGCCTTTCGTGAAGAGCTGAGCTTTGACTGGCAAACCGCGTAAGGGCGGTTGCCGCGCCCTGCCCGCACCGTTAATCTGCGGCGGTCAGAGAAGGCCGAGGCATGAGCGTAAGCGAACGGAATTATCAGGTACTGGCGCGGAAATACCGCCCCGAAACCTTCGCCGATCTGGTCGGCCAGGATGCGATGGTGCGGACGCTGAAGAACGCCTTTGCCGCCGATCGCATCGCGCAGGCCTTTATCATGACCGGCATCCGTGGCACCGGCAAAACGACCACCGCCCGCATCATTGCCAAGGGGCTGAACTGTATCGGCCCTGATGGTCAGGGCGGCCCGACGACCGAACCATGCGGCACCTGCGAACATTGCGTGGCGATCTCTGAGGGTCGCCATGTCGACGTGATGGAGATGGACGCCGCCTCGCGGACTGGCGTCAGCGACATCCGTGAAATCATCGAATCGGTGCACTATCGCGCGGCTTCGGCGCGCTACAAGATCTATATCATCGACGAAGTGCATATGCTCTCGACCAGCGCCTTCAACGCGCTGCTCAAAACGCTGGAAGAGCCGCCGCCGCATGTGAAATTCATCTTTGCCACGACAGAAATCCGCAAGGTTCCGGTGACGGTTCTGTCGCGCTGTCAGCGTTTTGACCTGCGCCGGATCGAGCCCGAGGTGATGATCGCGCTTTTGCGCAAGATCGCCGGGCGCGAGGGGGCAGAGATCACCGATGACGCGCTGGCGCTGATCACCCGCGCGGCCGAGGGTTCGGCCCGGGACGCGACCAGCCTGCTTGATCAGGCGATCAGCCATGGCGCCGGCGAAACCACCGCTGCGCAGGTTCGCGCCATGCTGGGGCTGGCCGACCGTGGGCGGGTACTTGACCTCTTTGACATGATCTTGCGCGGCGCTGCAGCCGAGGCTTTGGCCGAGTTGCAGGCCCAATACGCCGATGGCGCCGATCCGCTCGCCATCCTGCGCGATCTGGCCGAGATCACGCATTGGGTCTCGATCGTAAAAATCACCCCCGAGGCGCTTGAGGACCCGACCGTCGGCCCTGATGAACGCGCGCGGGGCCAGCAGATCGCTCAAAAAGTGCCGATGCGGGTGCTGACGCGACTGTGGCAGATGCTGCTGAAGGCGCTGGAAGAGGTCGGAAATGCGCCGAATGCGATGATGGCCGCTGAAATGGCGATCATCCGCCTGACCCATGTCGCCGACCTGCCCGACCCCGAGGCGCTGATCCGCAAGGTGCAGGCCAGTGCCGCTGCGGGCGAGTTCAACCGCAGCGCCCCCCCTTCCGCGCAGCGCAGCGAGGGTCCGCGGGCCGCCGCACCGCGAGCGCCGATTGCGGTGCAGCAAAACGGCAGCGCCACCGCGCTGGCAGTTTCGCCTGATGCGCTGGCGGGGTTCCCGGATTTTCAGTCTGTGGTCGAGCTGATCCGCCGTATGCGCGACATGAAGCTGCTTCTCGATGTCGAGGATCACCTCCGTCTCGTGCGCTATTCTCCGGGCCGGATCGAGTTTCAGCCGACCGATAACGCGCCGCGCGACTTTGCCCAGCGTCTGGCCGAACGACTGCGCGGCTGGACGGGCGGGCAACGCTGGGCGGTCATCGTGACCTCTGATCCCGGCCAGCCCACAATCAGCGAGGCGCGCGCCGCACGCGAGGCCGAGGCCCGCGCCCGCGCCATGGATAACCCGGTGGTGCAGGCTATCTTTGCGTCTTTTCCCAGCGCAAAGATCACCAATGTCCGACCCGCTCCGGCCCCCGAGACGGTTGAAATGACCGCGGGCGAGGATAGATCACCACATGAGCTGACCGAAGGCCCTGTGGCCGAGGTCGAGGAATGGGACCCCTTCGAGGACGAGGATTAAGCGATGTTCAAGGGCCTTGGCGGCATGGGCGATCTGTCGAAAATGATGGAAGCGGCCCAGCAAATGCAGACCAGAATGACCGAGATGCAAGAGGGGCTGAACCGCCTGACCGTTACCGGCGAGGCCGGGGCAGGTATGGTCAAGGCAACCGCCACCGCTAAGGGTGAACTGACGGGCCTCGATATCGACCCTTCCATCTTCAAGGCCGAGGACAAGGAAGTGGTTGAGGACCTGATCCTGGCGGCAATCAAGGACGCGCAGCGCCGCGCGCAGGACAAGGCGGCCGAAGAAATGGCGCGGCTGACCCGCGAACTCGGCTTGCCCGCCGACATGAAGATGCCGTTCTGACCCATGCCGCCCGCCTCCGGCGACGAGATCGAAACCCTGATCGCCACGATGGCGCGTCTGCCGGGACTTGGGCCGCGGTCCGCTCGGCGCATCGTGCTGCACCTGATCCGCCGCCGCGCGGGGCAAATGGTCCAGCTTGCCACGCTGATGGCCTCCGTGGCGGAAACTGCCCGTGAATGTCTTGTCTGCGGCAATGTCACGCAATCCGATATCTGCCCGATTTGCCAGGACCCGGCCCGTGCTACCGGCGAAATCTGCGTCGTGACCGAGGTCGCCGATCTTTGGGCGCTCGAACGTGGCCGGGCCTTCCACGGCCGCTATCATGTATTGGGAGGCAGCCTCTCAGCACTGGATGAAATCGGCCCCGAGGACCTGCGCATCCCCCGACTGATCCAGCGCATCACCGAGGAAAATATCACCGAGGTGATCCTCGCCCTCTCAGCCACGGTCGAGGGCCAGACCACGGCCCATTACATCGCCGAGGCGCTTGCTCCAACCGGTGTCGCGGTCACCGGACTTGCCCAAGGCGTGCCGATCGGCGGTGAGCTCGACTACCTCGACGACGGCACCATCACCGCTGCGTTACGCGCCCGCCGCAAGCTCTGAATCAGAAAGACGCAGCCACAGCCACGCCCATTCTCTTCGATCAGCTTCTTTCGTGCCGAAATATCCCGGGGGTGCGGGGGCAGAGCCCCCGCGCGGATCAACCAGGTGTCAGGCGTCCAGCTTTTCGATGCTGGTGCCTTGCTTGGCGATCTCAATGCGACGCGGTTTCAGCGCCTCGGGCACTTCGCGGACCAGATCAATGTTCAGCATACCGTCTGCGTGGCTGGCACCTTCGACGCGCACATGATCGGCCAGCGTAAAGCGGCGCTCAAAGGCCCGGGTGGCGATGCCGCGATGCAGGAAAGTGCGGTTTTCATCCTCGGCGGCCTTGCGGCCCGAGACGATGACGGCGCCGTCCCTGACCTCGACATTCAGGTCATCGGCGGAAAAACCGGCAACGGCCAGCGAAATGCAATAAGAGTTTTCGCCGGTCTTTTCGATATTATAGGGTGGGTAGCTGGCGATATCGGCCGACAGAGCCCGGTCCATTACATCAACCATACGATCGAAACCGACTGTGGCACGATAAAGCGGGGTCAGATCAAAATTGCGCATCTTTCGCATCCTTCTTCAAGCGATACAAAGCCTTGCCCCCCGAAGCCGGGCGGGCGGTACTGCCGGCGCCTTTGGGCCCTCCGACAGGAATTCAGATAGGAATGCGAATTTTGGGTTTCAAGCCCACCGGCAAAGCGGCACGGTCAAAGGAGGCAGCGCCACCCTGCCCGCCCCGAAATTCAAGGCCTTAGCCCCGCGCAGTGGCAAGCATGCGGGCGATCTCATCCTTCAGCGCGGTGCGCTTGCGGCGCAGCTCGGCTTCGGCCTCTTCAGACATCGGCGTCTGGCGGCTTTCAGCACCGGCGACCTCGTCATTAACGGCGTCATAATCTTCAAGCAGGCGGGCAAAGCGGCTGTCCGATACCTTCAGCCGGTGGATCAGCGTCCCGTCTTCGGGAAATTCCTCGTGGATGGCGTGAGGTGCTGCCATTTCGTTTACTCCCAAACAAGGATAACCAGATTCCCGATAGACGCCGAAGCGTCGGCAGGCAACATGAGATCCAAGAGGTAAAAGCGCGCCATGGACCCGGACACCACCTTGCTCGGCCCCCTGTCTCTGGCTGATCTCGCCGCCCTTGGCTGGCTGTTTCTGGCTTGGTTTTCCATAGGTTGGGCGACCGAGCACCCGCCAAGGGACCACCCTTCGGTCACCGTATTGATGAAAGCCCATCGCCGTGAATGGATGCGACAATTCATCACACGAAACCCACGCATCTTTGACAGCGCAATCCTGACCACGCTGCGCGAAGGCACGGCCTTCTTTGCCTCGGCCTGCCTTATCGCAATCGGTGGCGGTCTGGCACTGATCGGCAATACCGACCAACTGGCAGGCGTGGCCCGGCAGTTTGATCTGGGCCACATCCCGGCGCTGAAATGGGAAATCAAGATCGTCGTTGCGCTGTTCTTTGTCGCCAATGCACTGCTGCGCTTTATCTGGTCGCACCGGCTTTTCGGTTATTGTGCGATCATCATGGCCTCGGTCCCCAATGAGCCCGAGGACCCGCGCGCCCTTCCTTTGGCCATGCAGGCGGCCGATATCAATATCACCGCAGCGAAAAGCTTTAACTCGGGGCTGCGCTGCGTCTATTTCTCGCTTGCAGCACTTGGCTGGCTGGCCGGGCCCCTTGGGCTTTTCCTGTCCACGGTCTATGTGCTTTTCATCTCGTGGCGGCGCGAGTTCGCCTCACGTTCTCGCAGGGCGATCATGAAGCACGTCCCCGGAGAGACGCGCCTGCCGCCAGGCGAGCCAAAGCGCGAGGATACCGGCCCCTGACAGGCCAACCGCCACCAGCCCCGAAGACCGCCAGCCCCAGCCAGCCGCCAGTGCCAGACCGGCCAGCCATGGCCCCAGCGCGTTGGCAGCGTTGAAGGCGGCATGGTTCATGGCAGCCGCCATGCTTTGCGCTTCGCCCGCGACATCCATCAGCCGGGTTTGCAAGGGCACGACCATGCCCGAGCCAAGGCCAAGAACGAAAGAAGACAGCAGCATCAGCCGCCAGTCCCCGACTGCGAATGAGGCAAAGGCCTGCGTTATCGCCATGAACAGCATCAGGCGCAGCGCGGCACCCCAGGTGCCATAGCGCATCGTCAGCCGCGCGGCGCGGATACTGCCAAGCGTACCGCCGATGCCAAAGGCCGAAAGCGTTGCCGGCACCGCCCATCCCGGCGGCTGGGTCGTCGCAAGCATTGCTGCCGAAAGATAAGAATAGACCGCGAAAAGCCCGCCAAAGCCGATTGCGCCGACCAGCAGGATCAGCATGACCGCCGGATTTCGCAGCGCCTTAAGCTCTGCGAAAGGCTGCGCGTTCTTGGGCGCCCCGACCCGGGGGGCAAGACGCAGGATCAGCCAGCCAGCAAGCAGCGCCAGAACACCGGGCAGAGCAAAGCCCCAGCGCCAGCCCAGCCCCTGCCCCAGAATCCCGGCCAGCGGCACCCCGGCGATATTGGCGACCGTCAGGCCCAGTAGTACCTGCGTCACGCCTTTGGCCCGCTGTTCGCGCGGCAGAGCATCGGCGGCAAAAAGCATCGCCACGCCCAGAAAGCCACCATGTGGCAGACCGGCAAGGAAACGGGTGATGACCAGCGTGCCATAACCGGGCAGGATCGCCGCCAGCAGGTTCATCACCCCATAGATCGCGATCAGCGCCGCAAGATAGCGCCGTCGCGGCAGCCGCGCCCCAAGGATAGAGGTCACCGGTGCGCCAACGACCACCCCCAGAGCATAGGCCGAAACAACGTGACCCGCCTGCGGCTCAGAAATGGCAAGGTCGCTTGCATACCATGGCAACAGACCCATGGCGGCGAATTCCGAGGTGCCGATAGCAAATGCACCAAGGGCAAGAGAAAGAATCGCAAGTTTCAGGTTTGGCTGCGGCGGCATGACGGCATCTTCCGGGGCTGGCGGATATGGGGGGATATGTTGATAGCGATAACAGA
This sequence comes from Paracoccus sp. TRP, assembly GCF_000185925.1. Lineage (NCBI taxonomy): Bacteria > Pseudomonadati > Pseudomonadota > Alphaproteobacteria > Rhodobacterales > Paracoccaceae > Paracoccus > Paracoccus sp. TRP. The sequence goes on from NZ_AEPN01000016.1 coordinate 8,367, forward strand.
TGCGACCATATGCCGCCAAGCCGCCAGCCGGGAAGTCCTGACATGCAAAGCGCGCAAGGCTTACCCCTGCCTTTGCCGGATAGGGTGCTTTTGCCTCCTGCGGGGCCCGTCACGGACCGGCTACAAGGATGGGCCGGGACCTAGCCAACCTGCCAGCTTGGCTTGCGCTTTTCAAAAAAGGCGGCGATGCCTTCCGGTGCCTCGCTGCCCTCCCAGACCGCGACGAGGGCGTCGATGCTTGCCTCGATCTCGGCCTCGCCGATGGCGGGGCCAAGGCGGCGGGCCAGCTGCTTGGCCGCTGCGACCGCGCCGGGGGCGCAGGACAGATAGGGCGCGACCTCGGCCTCGATGGCAGCATCCAGCGTCGCGGCATCGGCAATATCCGCCAGCAGGTTCAGCCGCACCGCCTCATCAGCGCCAAATAGCCGCGCCGACATGAAAACCCGACGCGCCTTATCTTCGCCCATTCGTGCCAGAACATAGGGGCCGATGGTGGCGGGGATCAGGCCAAGCCGTGTTTCGGTCAGACCAAAGCGCGCCCCGGGTACGGCAATCGCTACATCGCAGACCGAAATCATGCCGACCCCGCCGCCAAAGGCATTGCCCTGCACCCGCCCGATCAAAGGCTTTGGCAGGCTGTTCAACGCATGTAGCATCATTGCGAGTTCGCGCGCCCCGGCGCGGCGGGTCTGCGCATCGGCCCGCATCTGGTCCTGCATCCAGCCCAGATCGCCACCAGCGCAGAAGCTGCGCCCCTCGGCCGCCAGCACTACGACACGCACAGCGGGATCAGCACCAAGGATGCGCGCAGCCTCGGTCAGTTCGCGAATCATCTGCGCCGACAGGGCGTTATGTTTGTCCGGCCGGGCAAGCCACAGGTGGGTGACGCCCCGCTCGTCGGTGTCGATGCGGATCGTTTCCATCATACCTGTCCTCTCATGCCGCGAGCCATGGTTGCGGCCTGTTCGATCACGGCCATGTCCAGCCCGGTTTCATGGCCCCGCGCGGTCAGATGGGCGGCAACCTTTTCCGTCGCGACATTTCCGGCAGCCCCCGGCGCGTAGGGACAGCCGCCAAGCCCGCCCACAGCGGCGTCAAAGACCCGCAACCCACGTGCAAGGCTTGCGTCGATATTGTCGAGCGCCCGCCCGGCGGTGTCGTGAAAATGACCTGCCAGTCTTTCGGGCGGCAATTCATTCAGGACCGCGCCCAGCATGGCATCAACGGTTTCGGGGCAGCCCTGTCCGATGGTATCGCCAAGGCTGATCTCATAACAGCCCAGATCGCGCAAAGCGGCGGCAACGCGGGCCACATTGGCAGGCGGCACCGGCCCGTCAAATGGACAATCCGTCACCACCGAGACATAGCCGCGCACCGGCACGCCATCTGCTTGCGCCGCCTCGGCCACGGCGGCGAACCGCTCAAGGCTTTCGTCGATGCTGGCGTTCAGATTGGCGCGGGAAAACCCTTCCGAGGCCGAGGCAAAGATTGCCACCTCATCCGCGCCTGCTGCACGCGCCGCCTCATAGCCACGCAGGTTCGGGGTCAGCACTGCGTAGCGGATGCCGGCGTGGCGGGTAATGCCTGTCATGACCTCGGCAGCATCGGCCATCTGCGGCACCCATTTCGGCGGCACAAAGCTTGTCACCTCGATGCGCCGGAAGCCCGCCCCTGACAGAAGATCGACCAGCGCAATCTTGTCCGCCGCCGGGATCAGACGCTTTTCGTTTTGCAGCCCGTCGCGGGGACCGACTTCGAAAATCTCAACCTGTGGCATCGGGCACCTCGTAAAAGTCATGCTCATAGATCGCATCACCCCCGGCGCGGGCAAGCGCGCGGCGATAGGCAGGCCGTGCCGTCATGCGGTCGCGATAGGCGGCAAGCGCGGGGTAATCCGCGGCCGGCAGAAAGCGGAACACCGCCTCGATGTTGAAACCCTGCATACAATCAGCAGCCGAGAACGCGGAAAGCAGCGTCTGGCGCCCTGTCAGATGCTTATCCAGCGCGCGGGCGGTGACCGCCAACCGTTTGGTATCAAGCCGCATCAGCGGGATCGACCGGGCGCTTTCGGGCCGCAAAAAGATATGATGGATGTTCAGCGCCTGCAGGATACAGGCCTGCGTTTCGGAAAAATGCATCCATTCAAGGAAATCCGCGCGTTCGGGGTCGCCCGGAGGCGGGGCAAGCCTGCCTTCCCGCTCGGTCAGGTATTGCAGGATCGCACCGGATTCAAAGATCGCGCGACCGTCTGTCTCCAGCGCCGGAATACGCCCCGCCGGTGAAAGCGCGCGAAACTCGGGGCTGCGCAGGCTTCCGTCGGTCAGGGACCACAGCCGCAGTTCGCAATCGAGCCCCAGTTCCTCGATCAGCCACAACACCCGCAGCGAACGCGAGCCGGGAACGTGGTGCAGGATCATGTCGGGACCTCTTCTTCAAGGCGGATCAGGGCGGCGCCTGCCTCGACCTGATCGCCAGCGCGGGCCAGCACCTCGGCCACCTTGCCGTCGCGGGCGGCGGTCAGCGTATGTTCCATCTTCATCGCCTCAAGGATTGCCAGCGGCGCGCCTGCCGCGACCTCTTGCCCTGCCTCGACGAAGATCGCCTTCACCAGCCCCGGCATCGGCGAAAGGGTCAGCCCGCCACCCGTCTCTTTGCCGCCACGTGCAAGCGGATCGAGCGGGACCAGCGTCAGCGAGCGCCCGCCAAAGACGCTGGTGCCTGCTCCATGGTTCACAATGCGGTAGCGGCGGGGGCGGTCATCGACCCACCAGCGCCCGCCCTGCCATGCGATCTGATGCGTATTCCCGTCAAGCGTCACACGGGCCGCGCCGGGGCCCGGCACCTCGATCACCGCCTCACCACCCTCCCAGGCGATGGTGCGGCGCAGCGGCTGCCACAGGGTGATGCCGCCCCGCCTTTGCGGATCGTCAAGCCCGGCCAGCCCCAGCACAGCCAGCGCCCGGGCAGCAGGATCAGGCTCGGCTGCCTCGATCAGCGATTGCAGATCGCGGGCGATCAGGCCGGTATCGACCTCACCCTGCGCAAAGCCCTGATGCCGGGTCAGAGCGATCAGAAAGTCCAGGTTCGTGACCGACCCCGCGACCTCGGTATCGGTCAGCGCCGATTCCAGCGCCCGCAGTGCAATCGCGCGGGTTGCGCCATGGGTCACGACCTTGGCGATCATCGGGTCATACCAGGGCGAGATCGTGTCGCCTGCGCGCACCCCGGTTTCGATCCGGGCGTGGTCGGGGAAACGCAGATGCGCAAGCGTGCCGGTGGCGGGCAGAAAGCCTGCCGGGACATCCTCGGCGTAAAGCCGCGCTTCGAAGGCATGGCCGGTAATGCGCAGATCCTCTTGCCGTGCGGGCAAAGGTTCGCCACTGGCAACGCGCAATTGCCATTCGACCAGATCGACGCCGGTAACCGCCTCGGTCACCGGATGTTCGACCTGCAGACGGGTGTTCATTTCCATGAACCAGAACCCGTCGGGGCGCAGACCGTTGCTGGCATCGACGATGAATTCGACCGTCCCCGCGCCAGCATAGCCGATTGCCTCGGCGGCCCGGACGGCGGCGGCGCCCATGGCCGCCCGCATCTCGGCGGTCATGCCGGGGGCCGGGGCCTCTTCGATCACCTTTTGATGACGACGCTGAAGAGAGCAGTCGCGTTCAAAAAGATGCACTGCCTGCTGACCGTCGCCAAAGACCTGCACCTCGATGTGACGAGGGCGCGAGATATATTTCTCGATCAGCACGGCGGGGTTGCCAAAGGCTGTGGCGGCCTCGCCCTGCGCCGATTGCAGGGCTGCGGGAAAGTCGCCGGCCCGCTCGACCAGCCGCATACCTTTGCCTCCACCACCCGCCACCGCCTTGATCAGTACCGGATAGCCGATGCGGTCCGCCTCGGCTGCAAGATGGGCGGGGTCCTGATTTTCGCCGTGATAGCCGGGGACGACGGGCACGCCTGCCTCGGCCATCAGCGCCTTGGCCGCGTCCTTAAGCCCCATCTTGCGGATCGCCTCGGCCGAGGGGCCGATAAAGACCAGCCCCGCCGCCGTCACTGCATCGACGAAATCGGGGTTTTCGCTGAGAAATCCATAGCCTGGATGGATCGCCTCGGCCCCGGTTTCAAGCGCGGCGCGAATGATCGCATCGCCGCGCAGATAGCTGTCTCGGGGCGCAGGACCACCGATATGGACGGCCTCGTCAGCCATGGCGACATGGCGCGCCTCGCGGTCGGCATCAGACCAGACCGCAACCGTGCGCACCCCCAGGCTGCGTGCGGTGTCGATGACCCGGCAGGCGATCTCGCCCCGGTTGGCAATCAGGATCTTGTGGAACATCCGGCACCTCCTCTTGCGGGCTGAGCTTTGCGCGCCCGGCACCCGGCGCATGGGCAAGACCGGGATTTCATCGACGGGCCTCATCCAAGGCCCGTTGCAGCGTCTCATGAGAGGCAGCGTCAAAACCGATCAGCGTCACTTGCAGATCGTCGCCATATTCAAGGATGGTTTCCACGGCGATACGCGCGGCGCGTTCGGCGGGAAAGCCATAGACCCCGGTCGAGATTGCCGGAAAGGCGATGCTGACAACACCATGTTGATGCGCAAGGGCAAGGCTGTTGCGATAGGCACTGGCAAGCAGCACGTCTTCGCCTGCCCCGCCGCCCTGCCAGACCGGACCGACAGCGTGGATCACATATCTTGCGGGCAGGTCATAGCCTTGGGTAATGCGTGCCTCGCCCGTCGGGCAACCACCAAGGCTGCGGCATTCCTCAAGCAATCGCGGGCCGGCTGCGCGGTGGATCGCCCCGTCCACACCTCCGCCGCCCAGCAGCGAGCTGTTGGCAGCGTTGACGATCGCATCAACGGCGAGCCGGGTGATATCGCCTTGCAGGGTCGAAATCGGCATGACCCTACATCCTGAAGATGCCGAAACGGGTCGGCTCGACCGGCGCGTTAAGGCTGGCCCGCAGACTGAGCGCCAGCACCTCGCGTGTCTTGCGCGGGTCGATGATACCATCGTCCCAAAGCCGCGCCGAGGCGTATAGCGGATGGGACTGGCGTTCGAACATCTCGATGGTGGGACGTTTGAACTCGGCCTCTTCCCCGGCGCTCCATGTACCGCCCTCACGCTCGATCCCCTCGCGGCGGACGGTGGCAAGGACGCCTGCCGCCTGTTCGCCGCCCATGACGGATATGCGCGAATTAGGCCAGGTCCACAGAAAGCGCGGGCTGTAGGCGCGTCCTGACATGCCGTAATTGCCTGCGCCGAAACTACCGCCGACCAGCATGGTGATCTTGGGCACGCTGGTCGTCGCCACCGCCGTCACCATCTTGGCACCGTGCCGGGCGATGCCCTCATTTTCATATTTGCGGCCGACCATGAAGCCGGTGACGTTTTGCAAAAAGACCAGCGGAATGCCCCGCATCGAACACAGTTCGATGAAATGTGCCCCCTTTTGCGCAGCCTCGGAAAAGATCACCCCGTTATTGGCGATGATACCGACCGGGCAGCCCTCAACATGGGCAAAGCCCGTCACCAGCGTCTCGCCAAAGCGGGCCTTGAATTCATCAAAGCGTGAGCCGTCGGCCACGCGCGCGATTACCTCGCGAATGTCATAGGGGATCTTCAGATCGGCGGGGACAATGCCAAGAATCTCATCAGGGTCATAAGCTGGCGGCTCGGACGATTGCCATTGCACCGAGACAGGCTGGGTGCGGTTCAGGTTTGCGATGCTGCGCCGGGCAATGGCCAGCGCATGGGCGTCGTCCTCGGCCAGATAATCGGCGACGCCAGACAGGCGCGTGTGCACGTCGCCCCCGCCCAGATCCTCGGCCGAGACCACCTCTCCGGTCGCGGCTTTCACCAGCGGCGGGCCGGCCAGAAAGATCGTACCCTGATTGCGCACGATGATGGTCACATCCGACATGGCCGGTACATAGGCTCCACCCGCCGTGCATGAGCCCATGACAACGGCGATCTGGGCAATACCCTTGGCCGACATCCGCGCCTGATTGTAAAAAATGCGCCCGAAATGGTCGCGGTCGGGAAAGACCTCATCCTGATTGGGCAGGTTGGCGCCGCCTGAATCGACCAGATAGACGCAGGGCAGATGGCATTCCTCGGCGATCTCCTGCGCGCGCAGGTGTTTTTTCACCGTCATCGGGTAATAGGTCCCGCCTTTGACGGTTGCGTCATTGGCAACGACCATCACCTCTTGCCCGTGTACCCGGCCGATCCCCGCGATCACCCCGGCACAAGGCGCGGCCCCGTCATACATGCCGTGGGCCGCCGTCGCGCCGATCTCAAGAAACGGAGAGCCGGGGTCAAGCAGGTTCGCCACACGCTCGCGCGGGGGCATCTTCCCGCGGGAGGTGTGACGCTCCATCGCCTTTGGGCCGCCCCCCGCTGCGGCAGCCAGCGCTGCCTCGCGTACGGTTTCCAGCATGGCAAGATGCGCCTCGCGATTGGCCCGGAAATTGTCTGATGATGGCAGGACCGACGTGCCAAGCTTCATCGCATCATCCTTTTGCTGTGGGGGTAGGGGCGCGCCAGTTTGTCGCAGCCCGTCCGCAAACGGGGGAATGTTGATCCAGATCAACGTCGCAGTCCCCGCCCAGGCGCCATGAGCTGGGACGCGACAAGAAAAGAGGATCGTCATGAGAAACAAGCTTGCCATCGCTGCGGCACTTGCTGCGCTTGCTTCGCCCGCGCTTGCTCAATCGCAGGGGGAATGGACGCTTGGCTTTGGGATTGCCAACGTAAACCCCAAGTCGAACAACGGGACGCTGGCGGGGGGCACGGTGCCGACCAGCATCGACGACAATATCCGGCCCACGATCACCTTCGAATATTTCATCCGCGACAATATCGGCATCGAGGTGCTGGGCGCCCTGCCCTTCAAGCATTCGATCAAGTCGAACGGGACCGAGATCGGCACCGTCAAGCACCTGCCGCCGGTCGTCTCGCTGCAATATCACTTTGACGCCAGCCCGCAGTTCAAGCCCTTTGTCGGCGTCGGTGTGAACTTTACCGGCTTCTGGGACGGTGAGGCCAAGGGGCCGCTTGCCGGTTCCAAGCTGCGCGTCAAGAACAGCTGGGGGCTGGCAGCCCATGTCGGCGCCGACTACTGGATCAGCGACAAATCCGCGATCCGTGCCGATTTCCGCTGGATCGATATCAACGCCGATGTCGAACTGAACGGCGCCAATATCGGCGAGGTCGAGGTCGATCCGGTCGTTGCCGGCATCAGCTATGTGATGAAATTCTAAGCCGGGCCACAGATCGTTCCGGCAAGCGCACGGGGGCCGCATCATTCTTGCGGCCCCAATTCCATAAGCAACGCTGCCTGCCGTGCGGTTTCATTACGCAGGCAACGGGCATGGGCCAGATCGCCACCCTCTTTGCCCACACCTGCTGACGCGCAAAGCGCCTTGCGAAAGGCGATCCAGCTGCGCTCCATCTCACGCAGCCCTTCGGGGGTGCCGCCTGCAGCCAGCGCAGCCTCATAGAGCGTGGTCAGCTGGGCCTCCCACGCCTGATGAGAGGCATCAAGGCAGTTCGCCATCGGGAAATCCGGATCGTCGCCCGTGTATTTCCCACGCGTGTAGGTCAGGCAGGCCTCCATTCCCGCATCGGCGCAATCGGCCCGCGCACCTTGCGTCACGGCCCCCTCAAGGCATTGATCAATGGCAGCCGGATCAAAACCCGAGGCATCGCCCGCATGAACAGGAATGGCCAGCAGCGCGACCAGACCGGCTGCAGCCAGAGGCTTCATTCCTGCTCCTCCATCCCTTCGGTCAGCCTGCCCAGCCGCAGCGCCTGATCAGCGGTCAGTTCAAGCATGCAACTTTGTGCAGCCGGACCGCCAGCGGTCCCGCCCTGAAAGCGCAGGACCTCATACCGGCAGGTGGAATCGCGAAAGGCGATCCAGTTGCGCTGAGCCTTGCGCAACTCCGGTGCTGCCGGAGAGGCGGCAGAGCCAAGCTCGGCCAGTTCCTTGTCCGCTGCCTCTGCCACCTTCAGCGCGCGGGCGTAGTTGATGTTAAGCAGCTTGTCCCAGTCCCTGGTTTCAGACTCGAGACATTGCGACATGCCGACGGTCGTGTCCCCGCCCGGCGTTGCCATACATTGCGTCGAGGCCACGCCGATGCAGTTATTCAGCGCCGCGTCGATATCGGTACCGGCCTTGGCATCGGCGATGCAGCGGGCAAAGCCCCCGGCATCATAGCGGGGACCGTCCTCGGCCATCGCCGGGGCGGCGAAGGCGATCAGGGCAGCCACCAGAGGGGGGACAAGCTTGCACATCAGGCGATCTCCATGAGTTGACGCCCGATCAACATCCGACGGATCTCGGACGTTCCCGCGCCGATCTCCATAAGCTTGGCGTCGCGGAACAGACGGCTGACGGTCGAGTCGCTCAGGAAGCCCGCGCCCCCCAATGCCTGCACGGCCTGATGAGCCTGCACCATCGCCTGTTCGCTGGCGTAAAGCACCGCGCCCGCCGCATCCTGTCGCGTGACCTTGCCCGAGTCGCAGGCCCGCGCCACCTCATAGACATAGGCCCGCGCCGTGTTCAGAGCGACATACATATCGGCAATCTTGCCCTGCATCAGCTGAAAGGAACCGATGGGCTGGCCGAACTGTTTGCGCTCTTTGACATAGGGCATGACCTCGTCAAGGCAGGCGGCCATGATGCCGGTGCCGATGCCCGACAGCACCAGACGTTCGTAATCAAGGCCCGACATCAGCACCCGGACGCCCTTACCCTCGGCCCCAAGCACATTCTCGAAGGGGACTTCGCAATCCTCGAAAATCAGCTCACCCGTGTTTGATCCCCGCATCCCCAGCTTGTCAAAATGCGGGCTGGTCGAGAAACCCTTCATCCCGCGTTCGACGATAAAGGCGGTGATCCCTTTGCTGCCCGCCTCGGGGTCGGTCTTGGCATAGACGACCAGAGTATGGGCGTCTGGCGCATTGGTGATCCAGTATTTGTTGCCATTGAGCACATAGCGGTCATTGCGCTTTTCGGCGCGCAGCTTCATGCTGACCACGTCGCTGCCAGCGCCCTCTTCGGACATGGCAAGCGCGCCCACATGCTCGCCCGAACACAGTTTCGGCAGGTATTTCTGCCTTTGTTCATCAGTGCCGTTCAGCCGGATCTGGTTCACACAGAGGTTCGAATGCGCACCATAGGACAGGCTGACCGAGGCCGAGGCGCGCGCAATCTCTTCCACCGCGATGACATGGGCCAGATATCCCATGCCGGTGCCGCCGAACTCCTCGGGCACTGTGATGCCAAGCAGGCCCAGATCGCCCATCTCGCGCCACAGCTCATTGGGGAATTCGTTCCTGCGGTCCACGTCGGCCGCCATTGGCTTCAGCCGCTCTTGCGACCAGCGATGGACGGTCTCGCGCAGCGCGTTCACATCCTCGCCCAGGTCGAACTGCATCCCCGAGGTGAACATCCTCCGTCTCCTCCATTATTGAACAGTTGTTCATTTAACTGATTTATGCCGCCACAGCGGGGCATGCGTCAAGTCTGTTCTGATGTCCTGGGAAACGATCCTGCGCGGCTCCGGGGTTCGTTGACAAGCCCGCGCCTGCACGGCATCCCTGCCGTCAATCTGCAAGGAAGGGCCGATGACCCCTGCCCCTGATACCGCCCTGCGGCTGCTTATTCTGCGCCATGCGCCGCTGGCCCGACCGGGGCTTGCGGGCCGCCGTGACCTGCCCGCCGATTGCAGCGATCACGCGGCTTTGCAATGGGCGCGCGCAGTGTTGCAGGGCGCAGACCTGTATTGGTCCAGCCCCGCTCTGCGCTGTCGCCAGACCTGCAAGGCGCTGGGGCTGACACCCGAATTCCACCCTGACCTGTGGGAACAGGATTTCGGCAGTTGGGAAGAACCGGGCGCGCAGATCCCCGACCTTGGCCCGTTGCCACCCGCCGAGCTTGCGCGTCAGCGTCCACCGGGCGGCGAAAGTTTTCTGGATATGGCCGCCCGGGTTCAGCCAATTATCGAACGGGCATCCGGGACGGTCGGCATCATCGCCCATGCCGGAACGGTGCGGGCTGCGCTGGCGCTGGCGGTCGGCCCGGTTGCACTGTCATTCTCGGTCGCGCCCCTGTCGCTGACCATTCTGTCGCGCAGCGCTGCAGGATGGGCGGTCGAGGCCGTCAATCGGGTCGCGCCATGATCCTGTCGCAAGAGACGCTGGTGATTGCGCTGACAGCGCTGTTGATCGACGCGCTGATCGGTTGGCCGGACGCTTTTTATCGCTGCATTTCGCATCCGGTGGTGTGGATCGGACGGCTGATCTCAGCTTTGGATGCGCGCTGGAACAGGGGAGGCAGGCGCCTTGTGAGGGGCGCGCTGGCCGTGGCGGTGACGGTGGGTACGGCGGTGATCCCGGCGCTGCTGCTGACCTGGGCGCTGCTGTCTGTACCCTTTGGGCCGGTCATTCTGGGCGCGCTGGCATGGCCGCTGGTTGCCACCCGTTCGCTTTATGATCATGTCGCGGCAGTGGCGCGGCCGCTTGAGCGGGGCGATATGGCGGCAGCACGGGCAGCGGCGGCGATGATTGTCGGCCGTGATCTGGACGACCGGCCGGCACCCATCGCACGCGCTGCGCTTGAAAGCCTTGCCGAAAATACCTCGGATGGCGTGGTCGCACCGATTTTCTGGGCGGCGGTGGCAGGGCTGCCGGGAATTGCTGCCTATAAGGCGATCAATACGCTTGATTCGATGATCGGCCATATGAGCCCGCGCCATGTGCTGTTTGGCCGGGTGGCGGCACGTCTGGACGATCTGGTGAATCTGCCCGCTTCGCGCCTGACTGCGCTGCTGTTCCTGCTCGCCGCCCCGCCGCATAAGGGACGGGCGTTCGGGGTCATCCGCCGCGATGCCCGCCGACACCGTTCGCCCAATGCGGGCTGGCCCGAGGCGGCGATGGCCGGCGCGCTGAACGTGCGCCTCTCGGGTCCACGCAGCTATCACGGCATTGAAACGCCAGAGCCATGGCTGAACGAGGGCGCCCGCGACCCCGCCGCGCGCGACCTCATGGCCGGGCTGCGGCTTTATGTCCGCGCGATCACGATGCTGGGGCTGGGGCTTGCTGCGCTGCTGCTTGCCTAGCTCCAGTCAAAAAAGTCGGACGGCGCACGCCCGCGCAATTCCCCGGCCAGATCGGTGCCCATGGCCGCGCCGTCCGAGGACGGACCGATACGTTCGCCCGCGATGACTTCACTGCCATCCGGACGCAGGATCTCGCCCCGCAGTCGCAACTGGTCGCCTGCAAGCTCGGCCAGCCCGGCGATCGGCGTCTGACACGACCCGTCAAGCCGGGCAAGAAAAGCGCGTTCGGCCGTCACCCGCAGCGTGCTGTCCCGGTCCGAGATCGCGGCAAGCAGTGCGGCGGTTTGCGCATCATCCGCGCGCCGCTCGACCCCGATGCAGCCCTGCGCGACGGCAGGCAGCATTTCGTCCGGCTCAACCGCGCCACGTGCCACATGCAGCATCCCCAGACGGGACAATCCTGCCATGGCAAGAAATGTTGCGACCGCAACACCTTCTTCCAGTTTTTTCAGACGGGTCTGAACGTTTCCTCGAAATTCGACAAGCTGCAGATCAGGCCGCCGCGCCGCAAGTTGCGCCCGCCTGCGCAAACTTGAAGAACCGACGACAGCACCTTGAGGAAGATCGGAAATTCCTGCGAAGCTGCTGCTCACAAAAGCGTCGCGTACGTCTTCGCGTGGCAGATAGCAATCGATCACCAGCCCATCAGGCTGGATCGTCGGCATATCCTTCATCGAGTGGACGGCGATGTCGATCTGGTGGGACAGCAGCGCGTCCTCGATCTCGCGGGTGAAAAGCCCCTTGCCGCCGATCTCTTTCAGCGGCCGGTCCAGAATCCGGTCGCCGGTGGTCTTGATGACCACGATCTCAAAGTCATCGGCGGAAAGGCCATGGGCGGCCATCAGCCGGTCGCGGGTCTCATGCGCCTGGGCCAACGCCAGGGCCGAGCCTCGGGTGCCGATACGCATGGGGTTCTGGGGATCAGGTCTGTGGGTCATGTCAAAGGGCTTAGCGCCCCCCCTTGGCCTTGACAACGGGGACGCGCACGCCATGAAGGGCCGGTACGAGGTGAGCCATGTCTGAAAAAACCATCCTGCGCGCGCTCAAGGGCGAGCGTCTGCCCGTCCCGCCCGTCTGGATGATGCGCCAGGCCGGCCGTTATCTGCCGGAATATCGCGCGACCCGCGCTAAGGCCGGCGACTTTTTGTCGCTGTGCTATACTCCTGATCTGGCGGCCGAGGTGACGCTGCAACCGATTAACCGCTATGGTTTCGATGCGGCGATTCTGTTTGCCGATATCCTGCTGCTGCCGCAGGCGCTGGGGCTGGATCTGTGGTTTGTCACCGGCGAGGGGCCGCGCCTTTCGACTGTGACCACCGCCGCCGGGGTCAGGGCGCTGAAACCCGCCTCGGCCATCCATGACACATTGTCGCCGGTCTATGAAACGGTGCGGATCCTGCGCCGTGAACTGCCGTCCGAGACGACGCTGATCGGCTTTGCTGGTGCGCCCTGGACGGTAGCGACCTATATGATCGCCGGGCGTGGCACGCCTGATCAGGGTCCTGCCCATGCGATGAAGGCTGAAGACCGCGAGGCATTTTCGTCCCTTGTTGACCGGATTACCGAGGCAACGATTGACTACCTTTCGGCTCAGATCGAGGCCGGGGCCGAGGTGATCAAGCTTTTCGACAGCTGGGCCGGTTCGCTCCGGGGACAGGATTTCGACGATTTCGCCATTGAGCCGACGCGGCAGATCATCGCCGCGCTGAAATCGCGACACCCGGGCATCCCGGTAATCGCCTTCCCGCGCGAGGCCGGTCCCCGTTATACCGGTTTTGCCCGGGCGACCGGTGCCGATTGCGTGGCGCTGGATAACTCGGTCAGCGCCGACTGGGCAGCGGCCGAGGTCCAAAAGGACGGCTGCGTGCAGGGCAACCTTGACCCGCGCCTGCTGGTCGAAGGCGGCGAGACATTGGAGACCGAGACTCGGCGCATTGTCCGCGCCTTCTCGAACGGGCCACACATCTTCAACCTCGGCCATGGCATCACGCCTGATGCCGACCCCGAGAATGTCCAGCGCATGCTGGCCGCAATCCGCGGCTGATGGGCTGGATCCTTGCCACGCTGATCGCCGCCGCCGCCCAGACCGGGCGCAATGCGGCGCAGCGTCGGCTGACCGCCGAACTGGGCACCATGGGGGCAACGGCGGTACGTTTCCTTTTTGGTCTGCCCTTTGCGGCGCTGCTTCTGGCGCTGGTCGCCATGGCCAGGCCGATTCCAGTGCCCGACAGTACGGTCCTGGGCTGGGCGGCGCTTGGCGCCTGCTCGCAGATCGCCGCCACCGCGCTGATGCTGCTGACGATGGAGAGCCGGGGTTTCGGCGTTACCACCGCCCTGATCAAGACAGAGCCGGTGACGCTAGCGTTGATCGGCGCGCTGCTGTTGGCCGAGCCGCTTGGCCCCGCGCGCATGGCTGCAATCGCGACCGCGACGCTGGGGGTCGTGCTGATGTCGGGCGCGGACTGGAGACGCGGCGGCTGGCGCGCGGCAAGTCTTGGCATCGTGGCAGGTGCGCTTTTCGGTCTGTCCGCGATTGGCTTTCGCGGTGCTATCCTTGCCCTGCCCTTTGGGTCCGAGCCGATCCGGGCCGCGACCATACTGGCGATCAGCCTTGCGATGCAAAGCATCATCATGATGGTCTGGCTGGCCGTACTAAATCGCCCGGCACTGGCCGGAATTGTCCGGCACTGGCGGGGCTCTTTGGGTGCAGGTGCCTTGGGGGCGCTGGCATCGCTGTTCTGGTTTCTGGGCTTTGCGCTGACCGCCGCTGCCAATGTCCGCACCCTGGCGCTGGTCGAGGTGGTGATGGCGCAGCTTGTCTCGGGGCGGGTATTCCGCGAGGGCGCGAGCCCGCGTCAGATCGCGGGCATGGCGCTGATCGTCCTTGGCGTCGCCGCGCTGGTCGCGGTCAGTGCCCGGTGACGACCGGCAACATCGAGACGACCAGCAAAAGCGCCATCCCCCGGTTGAAAAGCCGCAGTCGCCCCGGGTCCTGCAACAGCCCGCGCAACCCCTGTCCCATGGCCGCCCAAAGCGTGACCGACGGCAGGTTCACCAGGGTAAAGACCATTGCCACCATCAGCGCGCCACCCGCACCCGCAGAATAGGCCGACAGCGCCCCCAGGGCCATCATCCACGCCTTGGGGTTCACCCATTGAAAGGCGCAGGCGGCAAGAAAGCTCATCGGACGCGCCGTCCTCGTGCCCTCACTTCCCGGTGCAGAGGCGTGGGCGATCTTCCACGCAAGCCACAGAACATAGGCCATGCTGACCCATTTGAGCGCCTCGGCCAGACGCGGCGCACCAGTGATCAGCCGGTCCACACCCAGACCCAACAACGCCACCATGGCCCCGAACCCCAAGGCTACGCCCAAAAGATGCGGAATGCTGCGACGGATGCCGAAATTCGCGCCCGAGGCCATCAGCATGACGTTATTCGGGCCCGGCGTGACCGAGGTGACAAAGGCAAAGGCGATGAGCGCCCAGAGGATCTGATGTGACATTGTGGACTTTCCTGTAAGTCCGGCAATAATATTGTGAAGTTTGTGCAATTTTTAATCTGTTTTTGGGATCATGACGGCGCCTGAGCAATCTGATTTTGAAATTGATCCAATATCCGCGCGGATATTGCGTATCCTGGCACGCAATGGACGCATTCCGAATCAACAGCTTGCGGCCGAAGTTGGGCTATCCCCCTCGGCCTGTTTGCGCCGGGTGCAGGAGCTTGAGCGGCGCGGGGCGATCCAGGGCTATCGCGCGGTCATTGCCCCTGCAGCACGGGCAGCGGGCTTTACTGCCTATGTGACCGTGGGGCTTGCGCGCCACTCAAACGAGGCCCAGCTGGCGTTTGAACGCGCCTGTCTGGCCGCGCCTCAGGTCCGGGAATGTCACAACATCACCGGCTCGGTCGAATATCTGCTGCGGGTCGAGGTCCGCGATCTGGACGCCTATCGCCGTTTTCATACCGAGGTGCTGGGCGCATTTCCGCAGATCGCGACCATCACCACCCATGTGGTGATGCGCTCGCCCAAGGATGAACGCGCCTGATCCCGCGCAGGTGCAGGGCAAAAAGCGCCCCATCCGGCGGAATGGCCTTTCCGCCCCCTGCCCGGGCAGCTAACAAGAGCCCATGACTTTGCCCGCCCTTTCCCCCGATCAGGCCGACGCATGGGATGCGCTTGCCGAAGTGCTGGAAGAATCCGGCATAGACCTTGTTTCGGAAGAGATCGCGCCGCCGAAACCTGGCAAGGCCCGGGTGATGGCGGTGATCGGCAAGGCAGGTTCGGGCAAGACCCTGCTTTTGGCCGAACTGACCAAGGCGCTGAAGGCAGCAGGGGTCGATATCGTCTCGGGCGATTATGAAGGCAAACGGCGCAAGGACCGCCGCACAGTCGCCATCCTTGCCCCGACCAACAAGGCGGCATTCGTCCTGCGCATGCGCGGCGTCCCCGCAACGACCATTCACCGCATTCTGTACACCCCGGTCTATGACCCGGAATATGAACGCATTGCCGACTGGCTGACCGGCGCGGGCGAACGGCCCTCGGTCGACGGGCTGATGGAGGGGTTGACCGAGGCGGCACTGGACCGCGCCAAGGCATTCTATGATCAGCACGCTTCTATCCCCGGCGCACTGGCGGCGGCAGGGCTGCGTGGTTCGGATTTCATTCGCGGCTGGAAGCGGCGCGAGGAAGGGCTGGACATAGGGCTGGTGGACGAGGCCTCGATGCTGGACGAGCGCCAGTTTGAGGACCTTCGCGAAATCTTTCCGGTGCTGGTCCTTTTTGGCGACCCGGCGCAGCTGGCGCCGGTCGGGCAATCGGGACAGATGGTCTTTGACCGGCTTGCGGCCTCGCAACGGCTGATCCTGAACCGCATCCACCGGCAAGAGGACGACAGTCCGATCCTTGACCTGGCCCATGCGCTGGCCGATCCCGCGCTGGAATTCGATGCCTTTGAACGGATGATCCGCGAAATCTCGGCCCGGGACCCGCGTGTGGTCTGGGCCGAGCGGGTGGAATCGAACCTGATGGCGCAAAGCCCGGTGCTGGTGTGGCGCAATGCGACCCGCATCAAGCTGATCCACGCCTTTCGCGCAGCCTATGGCGCGCCGGGGGATTCGCTTTTGCCGGGCGAGCCGCTGATTTGCGACGGGTTGGAGCTGCCGCTGAAGCATCGCAAAAAGCGTATCGACCTTGAGGCCCGGGGGCTGATCAAGGGCGCGCAGGTGATCTATCTGGGTCCGGGGCGCAAGCCCGGGTTTTCACGCCTGCACGTTGTTGGTGCCGAAGAGCCGCGCCTTTCGGCCGCCTCGATCGTCAAGATCGAAATGCCGGATGTCGAAGAGCCCTTCATCCCCTACGCCGCCCGCATGGGCGCGGCCTTTCTGCATGGCGCGGCGGTCACGATTCACAAGGCACAGGGCAGCCAATGGCCTGATGTGCAGGTCTTTGCCCCCGATATCGCCGCGGCTGCCTGGTCGGGCCGCAGCGAGGCGGGTGTCGCCCTGTGGAAGCGACTTGCCTATGTCGCGATAACCCGCGCGCAAGAGCGGCTTTACTGGGTGGTACGATCACGGCTGGCCCGGCCCTCGGCCCCGCTTGGCATCGACCATCTTGACGCCCCGACCGCATCGCTGGAGCTGACGGCCGAAAGCGACGACTAGCCTAGCTGCGCCGCGACAGTTTGCGCGCCGTCGTGTTCGGGCGGATCTGGATCATGCGCAGCTCAAGCGCCTCAGCCAGCGCCTCACGCGGGATCCCGGTCTCTTGCGACAGGCGCAAAAGGCCGAAATGCACCCGCGCGAGCTCTTGATAGTAACGGGTGAAACTATAGTTGATCGACGCTCCGGCCAGCGCCCCCATCAACGGCACCGCCTGCGCGGCAAGCTTTTGCGCCAGCGAGACCGAAAGCCGCGGCGCCACCCGCGCGATCAGCGCCTGCACGGTCTGACCGGTGATGGTCATACGCGCGGCCAGAAGGCCAAGGTCGGTGCCATCATCCTCGGACAGCGGCCCGGCCGAGGCAAAGACATGCAGCGCCTCGCGCCGCGCCTCATCCGAGGTCGGGTCGAACCCGTGTTCAGCGGCAATATCCATGATGGCGCGCAAAAGCAGCGTCACCGTCACCGGCAGCTCAAGCATAGCCCCGCCGATACCTGCCAGACCGCCGACCGCGCCAGATGTCGTTGAAAGAAAGCGGTTGAACACGTCGCCCCGGTCCCGCATCAGCCCGCGCGAACGCGTGGCCGCGTCAAAGGCCCGGTTCAGCGCCGCAAACGTGATCCGGTCCACCCGGCCACGCAGCGAGTCGGGCAGATGCTCAAGCAACCCCTCGGCCTTGCCGCCGATGGCGGTCATCAACTCCATCGCCACGCCGCCGGCCTGCAGATAACGCCGCGCCAGCCGGTCGATCTCGACATGCACGGTCGGATCGTCGATCGGCGGCAGAACGGCCTGGCGGGCGGGAATCTGGGTCTGCTCGGTCATCCTGTGGCACCCCGTTTGTCGTTGCATGCGCAAGAGTTGGGCATTGGCAAGGGAACCCGCAAGGCTTGCTCCGGGTTCCGAACGGGAAGGAAACGCCGCCGCATGGCGCAGGCTGTACAAGGAATATCACGATGACCATTCGCCGCATGACGCCCGCCCTGACATTCGCAACCGTCCTGTCGATCACCCTTGGCTTACAGGCTTTCGCGCAAGAGGCGGCCGAACAGCCCGCGCCGGAACCGGCCCCGGCTGTCGCAGCGACTGAAAGTGCGGGACCGACCCTTGCAGATCTGGGTAAGGACGAAGCCTTTACCGCCGCTTTTCAAAAGATGGCCGAGGGCAACCAGATCCCTGAATGGCTCAGCAAGGGCGCCGTCGTCACCCCGACCCAAAAGGTCAGCTTCGGCGGCAAGAAATATCTCGCCATGACCGGCTGCCAGCAGCATGACTGCGGGACGAACCGGATCGCGGTGCTTTACGCACCTGACAGCGGCACAGCCTATGGCGTACTCGCGGTGCGCGACGGTGAAAGCTCGGAACTGCTGACCTGGCTTGGCCTTGGCGGTGGACCCGAGACAATCGACGGGCGCACCATCCTGTATGCGGCCCTGACCGGCAGCCTTGCCAATCACCCCGAGGCGTTCAACTATCCCGAGTGACGGGGCGCATCGGGGCCGGATTGGGCCTGGGGATCAATGGCGCGTTCGACCGTGCCCCTGATCCCGGCCCATGCGCCGGGAACGAGCTCGATCCCCAGAACACGGTCGGGGTTTGTCGGCGGCGGCATCTCGACGTCTTCGAGCTTATTAAAGCCAAACCGCTGATAATAAGGCAGATCTCCGACAAGCATGACCCTGCTCCAACCCATGCCGGTCGCCCGGGTCAGGCTTTCGCGCATCAGCAGACCGCCCAGCCCCTCGCCCTGCGTTGTCGGATGAACCGCAACCGGGCCAAGCAGCAGCACCGGCTGGCCGCCGATCTGTACCGGCCAATAGCGGATCGCGCCGACCAGCACGCCAAATTCATTGCGCAGCGTCAGGCACAGCGGGCCGACCGGATCGACCCCCTCTCGCAGCCGGTAGGAGGACAGCGCCGTTCGCCCCGGCGCGAAACACAGGTCCAGAAGGGCCTCGACCTCGGGCATATCGGCGGGGGTTTCGGGGCGAAGATCGTACATCCTGACTCCGGGATTCGGTAGGGACCGGCGCGGTGAAATGCCCGCCTAACATGCAGGCGCAGCCACGAAAACCGCCTGCACGGCAGGCAGAAAGAAAATTCCCTTTTGCGCCCGGATCGCAACGGCCATGCGGCAAGATGCTTGACGCGCCCCGTGCATAAGGCCACTTCTGTGGGCCGTTACTGCAGTCAGATCAGCGAGGCCCGCCATGTTCTACCGACCCGAGAATGGTCACGGGCTGCCGCATAATCCGCTGAACGCCATCGTCGCGCCGCGCCCCATCGGCTGGATCTCGACGCGGGGACGGATGGGCGACAATCTTGCCCCCTATTCCTTCTTTAACCTGACCGCCTATGTACCGCCGCAGGTGATGTTTGCGTCAACCTCGACCAAATCCGACCGGCCAGGCACCAAGGACAGCGTGGCCCAGATCGCGGAAACCCGGGTCTTTTGCGTCAATATCGCCGACGGGCCGCTGAAGGATCAGGTCAACGCAAGCTCTGCCCCCCTTCCGGCCGGGGTAAATGAATTCGAGGCCGCCGGGATCGAGGCTGCCGGATGTCAGACCATCGACTGTCCGCGTGTGGCCGGGGCTGCGGCGGCGCTTGAATGTCGCGCGACCCGTATCCTGCGTCTGGCTGGCGAGGCGAATTTCATGGTTCTGGGCGTCGTCACCGGCATCCACCTGCGCGAGGACTGCCTGAAGGACGGCCGCTTTGACCTGCACGCCACAGGCTGGCTGTCGCGTATGGGCTACAAGGATTACACCATCACCAACGAGACTTTCGAGATGGAGCGCCCCTGATGGATAACCGCCCCGAAAAGCGCCGCCGCGACACACGCACGGTCCGCGATTATATCCGCACCATCGTGGATTTTCCCCATGAAGGGATTCTGTTTCGCGACGTGACGACGCTTTTTGCCGATGCCCGCGGCTTTCGTATGGCGGTGGACCAGCTGCTGAACCCCTATGCAGGCGATGATATCGACAAGGTCGTGGGGCTTGAGGCGCGCGGCTTTATCCTTGGCGGCGCGGTTGCACATCAATTGTCCGTGGGGTTCGTTCCGATCCGCAAAAAGGGCAAGCTGCCCGGCGCCGTTATCAGCGAAGCCTATACGCTGGAATATGGCGAGGCAGTGATTGAGGTTCATGACGATGCGCTGAAACCCGGTGAACGGGTATTGATCGTCGATGACCTGCTGGCGACCGGCGGGACCGCGGCCGCCGGAATCGCGCTTTGCGAACGGCTGGGGGCCGAGGTGGTCGGCTGCGCCTTTGTCATCGAGCTGCCCGAGCTGGGCGGCCGTGCTTTGCTGGAGGGGCTGGGACATGAAGTCCATGCCCTGACCGCCTTTGAAGGGGCCTGATCCCTTGCGGCAAGCCCGTGCCGGGGTTAGGTGACAGGCATGGACAAGAAACCGCCCCTGACCCTTTATCTTGCCGCGCCGCGCGGCTTTTGTGCTGGCGTCGACCGCGCCATCAAGATCGTCGAGATGGCGCTGCAGAAATGGGGCGCTCCGGTCTATGTGCGCCACGAGATTGTGCACAATAAATTCGTGGTCGACAGCCTGCGCGAAAAGGGCGCGGTCTTTGTCGAAGAGCTGGATGAATGCCCCGACGACCGGCCGGTGATCTTTTCCGCCCATGGTGTGCCTAAATCGGTTCCTGCCGAGGCACGGCGGCGCGAAATGGTCTTTGTCGATGCCACATGCCCCCTGGTCAGCAAGGTCCATGTCGAGGCCGAGCGTCACCATGCCGAGGGGTTGCAGATCATCATGATCGGTCATGCCGGTCACCCCGAAGTTCTGGGCACGATGGGCCAGTTGCCCGAGGGCGAGGTCCTGCTGGTCGAGACGGTCGATGATGTGGCGGGGCTTGCGCCGCGCGATCCGCAGCATCTGGCCTTTATCACGCAGACGACGCTGTCGGTCGATGACACCGCTGCAATCGTTGCGGCGTTGAAGGCGCGCTTTCCCTCGATCATCGGCCCGGCCAAGGAAGACATCTGCTATGCCACGACCAACCGTCAGGCCTCGGTCAAGGCGATTGCCGGGCAGATCGATGCGCTGTTGGTGATCGGTGCTCCGAACAGTTCGAACTCGCGCCGACTGGTCGAGGTCGGCAGCGCCGCGGGCTGTGCCTATTCGCAGCTGGTCATGCGGGCTGATCAGATTGACTGGCGGGCCATCGAAGGCGCCCGGGCGGTAGGCGTGACCGCAGGTGCCTCGGCCCCAGAAGTGCTGGTCGATGAGGTGGTCGCGGCTTTTCGCGAACGCTATGATCTGACCGTCGAGATGGTCGAGACCGCGCGCGAGAATGTCGAGTTCAAGGTGCCGCGGGTCCTGCGCGAAGCCTGATGCATGGTCGCAGGTTGCGCGGGAGTGGGGGCGCTGCCCCCGGCCCTGCGGGCCTCCCCCGGGATATTTAGGCACAGAAGAAGGACGGTGGGATGAAGCTCTGGTCGATGCCCTCATCGGGCAATAGCTACAAGGTGCGCTTGCTGCTGGCCCTTTTGGGCCGCAAATGCGAGATCATTGATGTCGAGGATTCTTCGCCCGAGCTTGCTGAAGCCAAGGCGGCGGGGCAGCTGCCTTTTGGCAAGGCCCCGGTGCTGAAGCTGGATGATGGGCGGCTGCTGCCTGAATCCAATGCGATCCTGTGCTGGCTTGGCGAAGGGACCTCTTTCGTACCCGCCGATCCTTTCCTGCGCAGCCGAATGCTGGCCTGGATGTTCTGGGAGCAGAACCAGCATGAAGCCGTCATCGCCGTGCGTGGGGCGTTGCGCAGCTATCCCTCGCGCAGGCATCTGGCTACGCCCGGGCGCATGGCCGAATTGCTGGAGCGGGGGCACGCATTGTTACAGGTGATGGAGGATCGGCTGGCCGGGCATGACTGGCTGGTGGGCGATGCGATCAGCCTCGCCGATATTTGTCTGTACGGCTATACACATACCGCCGGGAGCAAGGGCGGGTTCGACATGGCGCGTTTCCCCGGCATCGTGCGCTGGCTTGACCGTATTGCCGCCCTGCCCGGCTATCGGGGCCTTACGGCATGACTGCGCTATTTGCCTGGACCGATGGTGCGTGCAGCGGCAACCCCGGCCCTGGCGGCTGGGGTGTCCTGATGCGCGCCATTGACGGCGAACAGATCCTGAAAGAGCGTGAACTGACCGGCGGCGAGGCTGACACCACCAATAACCGCATGGAACTGATGGCCGCGATCTCGGCCCTTGAGGCGCTGACGCGGCCGAGCGAGATCACCATCATCACCGACAGCGCCTATGTAAAAAACGGCGTCACGCAATGGATCCATGGCTGGAAGCGGAATGGCTGGCGTACCGCCGACCGTAAACCCGTGAAGAATGCCGAGTTGTGGCAGCGTTTGGACGAGGCGCAGGCACGTCACAAGGTTCACTGGCAATGGATCAAAGGCCATGCCGGTCACCCCGAGAACGAACGCGCAGATGAGTTGGCGCGGGCGGGCATGTCGCCCTTTAAGCCGGCAAAGGTGACGGAGTGAGTGTCGCCGGGCTGATCCCGCTGCTGGACTATGCCAGTGTGCTGGTCTTTGCCCTGACAGGCGCATTGGTCGCGAGCCGGGAGCAGCTTGATATCGTCGGGTTTATCTTTTTTGCCACGCTGACCGGTATCGGTGGCGGCACGTTGCGGGATCTGGTTCTGGGCCACGCGCCGGTTTTCTGGATCGGCCGGCCCGAGTTGCTGCTGCTGACCACGATTGCAGCAGTTGTAGTGTTCTTTACTGCCCACCTTTTGGAAAGCCGTTATCGCGCGATTCTGTGGCTGGACGCCTGCGCTTTGGCCGTGGCGGTTCCTGCCGGGGTCGGCGTGGCACTGGAAGCCGGGGTCAGCCCGATTGTCACTGTGCTGATGGGGGTGATGACCGGCACATTCGGCGGGCTGATGCGCGATGTGGTCAGTAACGAGGTGCCGCTGGTCCTGAAACAGGGTGAGCTTTACGTCACCGCCGCTTTTGGCGGGGCGGTGACGGCGCTGCTGCTACTGTCGCTTGGCGCGGATCGCGGTTGGGCGCTGATCGGCTGCGCGGTGGTGGTCATACTGCTGCGCGCTGGCAGCATCCGTCTTGGCTGGCGGCTGCGGCCCTATAAGGCGCGGCCGCCGCGCAACTGAAAGCCCTTAGCTTTCGGACCAGACCGCCATCTCGGTGCCGCCGGGCTCACGGAACTGGAAGCGGCGGCCACCGGGGAAAGCAAAGATCGGCTTGGTAATTTCGGCCCCCGCTCCGGTCACGCGGGTAAGCGCACCCTCAAGATCGTCAGTCTTGAGGATCACCAGCGGCGGGGCCAGCGAGCCGGCTGCGATGCCGCCGGAAATGCCTGCATCGGCAAGTTCCTGATACTCGGGCCCGTAGTCGTTGAAACTCCAGCCGAAAGCATTGGCAAAGAACGATTTCGTCGCCGGCAGATCGGGTGAGGAAAATTCAAGATAGTCGATTTTCACGGGAGCTCTCCACTGATGTTCCCGTTTTGTTTACGCCTGCGCGAGTTCTAGCGCAAGACCGGAGGACCGGGACGACGCTCACGCAGATCCTCAACTCCCATACGCAGCCCTGCACCGATGCGATGGGCAAGCGCGGACCAGGCACGCGCTGCCTCGGGGGGCAGCATCCGGCGCAGGGTTTCGTCAAACAGCATGAGCCAGGGCGCGAAATGCTGGGCCTTTACATCGCCTGCACGCATATGGACCTGCATCGGATTGCCGTCATAGCCGCGCTCATAAAGAATCGCATTGCGCCAGAACCGGGCGATTTTGGCCTCATGTTCAGGCCAGTCGGTGACATGAGCGGCAAAGATCGGGCCCAGTATCTCATGCCGGCGCACGGCGGCATAAAAGGTCGCAACGACCCGGTCGATCTGTTCAGGGGTGACATCAAAGCGCGGCGGGATCATGGCGCGGATATGGGCCGGTCCTGCAATCGGCGAAAGCCCCGCCGCTTCGGCGCGCGCATATGCCGCAAGGCCGTGCGCGGGCGCTTGCAGGGGTGCAAGCGGTTATCTATAACCCCGGCATGTTCAGCAGGGCGCGGATTTTCCGAATTATTCGCCCGGCGGCGTAGGGAGTCCTCGCCGCCGGGTCATGCATGTCTGTCCTGCAAGCCAAGGATTCCCGCCAGATGAGCGATTCGACCACCGATACCCAGGCCGCGCCCGACTACCGCGACACCGTATTTCTGCCTCAGACCGATTTTCCCATGCGCGCAGGCCTGCCCCAGCGTGAGCCCGACTGGCTGAACCGTTGGGAAAACATCGGCATCTATGACCGCCTGCGCGAACGGGGTGCAGGGCGCGCACCCTTTATCCTGCATGACGGCCCCCCCTATGCGAACGGCAATCTGCACATTGGGCATGCGCTGAATAAGGTGCTGAAGGACTTTATCACCCGCAGCCAGCAGATGATGGGCCGCGACGCACGCTATGTGCCCGGCTGGGACTGCCACGGCCTGCCGATCGAGTGGAAGATCGAGGAAAAATACCGCAGCGAAGGCAAGGACAAGGACGCGGTCGATGTGATCGAGTTCCGGCAGGAATGCCGCCGCTTTGCCGAGCATTGGATCGGCGTCCAGCGCGAAGAGTTCAAGCGTCTGGGCATCACCGGAAAATGGGATCAGCCCTATCTGACCATGGACTATCACGCCGAGGCGGTGATCGCGGCCGAGTTCATGAAGCTTTTGATGAACGGCTCGCTTTATCAGGGATCAAAGCCGGTCATGTGGTCGCCGGTCGAAAAAACCGCGCTGGCCGAAGCCGAGGTCGAATACCACGATCACACCAGCCATACGATCTGGGTGCGCTTTGGGGTGGTGACGGCTGAAGGGCTGTGGGCAGAGCATATGGGTGCAAGCGTGGTGATCTGGACCACGACACCCTGGACCATCCCGCAAAACCGGGCCGTCGCCTATAACCCATCGATCGCCTATGGGCTTTACCGGGTCGAGGAAGTGGCCGAAAACGCCAGCGCCAAGACGGGCGAGCTGGTGGTGCTGGCCGATGCACTGGCTGAGGCAACATTGCGCGCAGCCAGGGCGGAAAGCTGGCAGCGCGTTCGGGATATCGCAGCCGGCGACCTGGAGGGGTTGGTGCTTGCCCATCCCTTCCGCGGGGTCGAGGGCGCGAATGGCGAATGGGACTATGACGTGCCCATGCTGCCCGGCGATCATGTGACCGACGAGGCCGGGACCGGCTTTGTCCATACCGCACCCAGCCACGGCGACGACGACTATCAGCTTGGCCTGAAATACGGGCTTGAGATGACCTACAACGTCGAGCCGGACGGCTCCTATCGGGCCGATCTGCCGCTTTTCGGCGGGCAGGAGATCCTGACCGCAGAGGGCAAAGAAGGCCCGGCCAATGTCAGCGTCATAAAGCAGCTGGCCTGGGCGGGTGCATTGCTGGCCAAGGGCAAGATCAAGCACTCGTATCCGCATAGCTGGCGCTCAAAGGCACCGCTGATCTATCGCAATACCCCGCAATGGTTCGCCGCCATCGACAAGCCGCTGGGTGATGGCATGGACGAATATGGCGCCACCATCCGCGAACGGGCGCTGGCCTCGATCGACCGGCTGGTGAACTGGACCCCTTCGACCGGGCGGAACCGGCTTTACTCGATGGTCGAGAACCGGCCCGACTGGGTGCTGTCGCGTCAACGCGCCTGGGGCGTGCCGCTGACCTGTTTCGTGAAAAAGGGCGCCCGGCCCGGCGATGCCGATTTCCTGCTGCGCGATCAGCGCGTCAAC
Source organism: Paracoccus sp. TRP (assembly GCF_000185925.1). Lineage (NCBI taxonomy): Bacteria > Pseudomonadati > Pseudomonadota > Alphaproteobacteria > Rhodobacterales > Paracoccaceae > Paracoccus > Paracoccus sp. TRP. The sequence goes on from NZ_AEPN01000016.1 coordinate 33,940, forward strand.
GACCGCATCATCGCCGCCTTTGAAAACGAAGGCGCGGATGTCTGGTATCGCCCCGGCTTCAAGGACGAGGTGCTGGCCGGCATCGTCGAACCCGGCGAGTACGAGCAGGTCATGGATGTGCTGGACGTGTGGTTCGATTCCGGTTCGACCCACGCCTTTGTGCTGCGTGATCGCCCGGACGGGACACCCGACGGGATCGCGGATGTCTACCTTGAAGGCACCGACCAGCATCGCGGCTGGTTCCAGTCCTCGCTCTTGCAGGCCTGCGCGACCAAGGGGCGGGCACCCTATCGCAACGTGGTGACGCACGGGTTCACGCTGGACGAAAAGGGCATGAAAATGTCCAAATCGCTTGGCAATACCGTCGCGCCGGCCGATGTGATCCGCAATTACGGCGCGGACATCCTGCGCCTGTGGGTGGCGCAATCGGATTACAGCGCGGACCTGCGCATCGGTCCCGAAATCCTTAAAGGTACCGCCGACGGCTATCGCCGACTGCGCAATACGCTGCGCTTCATCCTTGGCAACCTTGCCGAGTTCAGCGAGGCTGAGCGCGTCGACCCAGCGGATATGCCCGAGCTGGAGCGTTGGGTCCTGCATCGCCTTGCCCAGATCGACCGCAATCTGCGCAAAGGCTATGACCGCTTTGATTTCCAGGGCGTGTTCCAGTCGGTGTTCCAGTTCGCGACCGTCGATCTGTCGGCCTTCTACTTTGATATCCGCAAAGACGCACTTTACTGCGACGCACCAGATGCGCTGCGGCGGCGGGCGGCGCGCTCGGTTCTGGACCTGCTCTTCCACCGGCTGGTGACCTGGCTTGCGCCCATCCTGCCCTTCACGATGGAAGACGTCTGGCTAAGCCGCTTCCCCTCGGAGGATGGCTCGGTCCACTTGCAGGACTTCCCGGTGACCCCCGCCGGATGGCTGGACGAGACGCTTTCCCGCAAATGGGAAGCGATCCGCCGCACCCGCCGCGTCGTCACTGCCGCGTTGGAAATCAAGCGTACCGACAAGGTGATCGGCGCCAGCCTGGAAGCCGCTCCGGTCGTGCATGTCGAGGATACCGAGGCATTGAGCGCCCTGAAATCGGTGGATTTTGCCGAAATCTGCATCACCTCGGATCTGGCGCTGACCGCTGACCCCGCCCCGGGCGAGGCCTTCCGCCTGTCCGAAGTGCCGGGCATCGGCGTGGTGTTCGAGGCCGCAGAGGGCGAGAAATGCCAGCGCTGCTGGAAAATCCTGCCCGACGTCGGCTTGCACGAGCATCCGGGCACCTGCGCCCGCTGTGACGCGGCTTTGCGCAGCGCCTGACAGACCATCGTATGGCGCGGGTTTTCATGCCCGCGCCATGCCCCCGACCAGTCGGGTCAGCGGAACCAGAGATCCGCGCGACGCAAGGTCTGACGAATTTTCTTTTCCGGCCATTCACTGCCGTTATCGCCAAACAGCGGCCTGACGCTGCTGCGCCCCTTGCCTTCGATGATAAGCTGCTTTGCCGCTTCGTCCTCGGCGAGGAAAGTCGAGATGCGGTAATCGGCGGCCAGATCCTCGATCAGTGCCACCACCTCATCGGATTCGCGGGCATAAAGCAGCGACAGGTTGCGGTAATGGCAGCTTGCCCAGCCGTCCAAGCCAGCCAGTTCGGGACCCGGGCGGCCTCCACCCAGCGAATGGATCACCAGCGGCAGAGTGATCTGATCAAGCCAGGGGTCAAGGCTTTGACAGGCCAGTGCGTCGCCCGGCTCATTCCGGATCGCCAGCGACCAATCAAGGAACCGGCGCCCGAACTCTTGCGGGTCGTTGCCAAAAAACCAGCCAGCGTTGAAGTAAAGATAACGTTCCCAATACTCGTCGGGCTGGCTTTTATCGAGCGAGCTTTCGTAATCCAGCCCAAAGCGGTCATAGAGCGATTTCCAGATATCGCCATAACCGGGGCCGTAAAGCGGCGGCTCGGGCCATGTTCCGGTCCTGCGCATCGAGGCCGAGGGGCGAGAAAAGTCGATCTCCATCCGGTCCAGCGGCCCGGTAATCAGCGTATCGCTGTCAAAAAACATAAAGGGCTCACCGGCTGGCAACAGCGACAAGGCTTCGATCTTGTTGCCATAGGGGTAGCCTGCACCGAAATGCTGAGCAGTAAAGGGCAGGATCTCCGCCCCGAATGCCGCAATCGCGGCGCGTTGCAATGTGGGGATCTGGGTATCGGTGCCCGCCCATGGGCCCTCGGGTTTAGGTTCGGCCACGATCAGCCGTCCGCGCCAATCGGGTGCATTGCGACGCAGGCTTGCGGCGAACAACGCCGCCTCGGACCCCAATCGCCTGCCCTGCCCGATCACCAGGATGTTAAAGGGCGGGGTGCCGGATTTAGCCACCGGCTCCGCGGCCGACTCTGGGGATACGAGCAGCGGAGCGACCGAGGACGGCAGGGATGTCGCTGCCTTGGGTGCAGCACCTGCCACAGGCTGCGCGGGCAGTTTGCCAGAGGCTTTGGCAGCAGCCTTGCCCGTCGCTTTGCCGCGCGGCTTGTCCTGGGTTCTGTCGCCCGGTTTTTCAGGCGCTTGTTCTGATTGGGCGCGATGGGCGGCGCGTTCAGCCTGACGCGCAGCGCGCCTTGCCTCCCGCTCGGCCTTATTGGCCGCCTGACGCGCCGCACGCTCTGCGGCCCGCGCGGCGGCATCCCCTTTGGCCTTTTTGTCGTCCTTATCCTTGTCGTTACTCGTCATCGTTACCCCACATCAGGAATGCCTGCGTGACAGCTCATACCAATAACCGGGAATGTTATTCCAGAGATGTGTTCAACCGGAAATCAGCAGCCAAAGCGGCATTCGTCTGTATCGTAACGAAAGAAATCCAAATGTGCAAAGCCGCCCGTGCCAGCTATATGGATAAGATAAGTTATAAATTCAATTGATTAGGCAGGGCCTATATCCTGTCATCCTGACCCGGGAACCCGCCAGGAAATTACCCCTGAGCATCCGGGTAATCTCTTGTCCTCTGCAAATCCGAAAACTCTGCGCGCCATGGTGATATTTGCCGAACCGGCACGTCCGCTTCTTGTCGCGCCTGGGTTCCTTTTTCACGGCATCAGGAACAAATTGCGAACAAATAGCCCATTGAACCTGCTGCACGGGCTTCCTATCTTGTCTGCCAGCAGGGGGCGCAGACTGCCTGCCTTAGGGGTTGCGTCTCTTGGCGAGAAAGGACTGATTCATGAACGAATTCGCTCAAACCACCCATCCGGTCCTGCCCTTGCGGGATATCGTGGTGTTCCCGCACATGATCGTGCCCCTGTTCGTCGGACGCGAAAAATCGGTGCGGGCGCTTGAGGCCGTGATGGAGCAGGATCTTCCCATCCTTCTCGCAGCCCAGAAGGATGCGGCCATTGATGAACCTGCCGCCGAGGGCATCTTTCGTACCGGGGTGCTGGCGAATGTGCTGCAGCTGCTGAAACTGCCTGACGGCACCGTAAAGGTGCTGGTCGAGGGGCGTGAACGGGTGCGGATCACCGATTTCGTGCCTAATGACGCTTATTTTGAGGCAACCTGCGAAGCTCTGACCGAAGAGCCCGGCGATGAGGATACTCTGATCGCCCTGACCCGCGCCGTCTCTGAAGAGTTCGAGCGTTATGTCAAGGTGCGCAAGAACATCCCCGAAGAGGTTGTTTCGGCCGTCGCTGAAACGCGCGACCCTGCGCGCCTTGCCGATCTCGTCAGCGGTCACCTGGGTATTGCGCTTGATCGCAAGCAGGATCTGCTTGAAACCCTGAACACTGCCGAGCGGCTTGAAAAGGTCTATGGGCTGATGCAGGGCGAGATGTCGGTCCTGCAGGTCGAGAAAAAGATCAAGTCCCGCGTCAAGACGCAGATGGAGAAAACCCAGCGCGAATACTACCTGAATGAGCAGATGAAAGCCATTCAGCGCGAGCTGGGCGATGGCGAGGACGGCTCGAACGAGCTCAACGAGCTGGAAGAAAAGATCAACCAGACCAAATTCAGCAAAGAAGCCCGTGAAAAGGCAGAGGCCGAGCTGAAAAAGCTGAAGTCGATGTCGCCGATGTCGGCCGAGGCTACGGTCAGCCGCAACTACCTCGACTGGCTGCTGTCGCTGCCTTGGGGCATCAAGTCGCGTATCCGCAAGGACCTGGGCAAGGCCGAAGAGGTTCTCGACGCCGATCACTATGGGCTTGAAAAGGTCAAAGAGCGGATCGTCGAGTATCTGGCCGTACAGAACCGCTCGACCAAGCTCAAGGGTCCGATCCTTTGCCTCGTCGGCCCCCCGGGTGTCGGTAAAACCTCGCTTGGCCGCAGCGTTGCCAAGGCAACTGGCCGCGAGTTCATCCGTATCTCGCTTGGTGGCGTGCGCGATGAATCCGAGATCCGCGGTCACCGCCGGACCTACATCGGTTCGATGCCGGGTAAGATCATCCAGGCCCTGAAAAAGGCCAAAACCACGAACCCGCTCATCCTGCTCGACGAGATCGACAAGATGGGTCAGGACTTCCGTGGTGATCCTGCCTCGGCCATGCTGGAGGTGCTGGATCCCGAACAGAACGCGACTTTCGTCGACCACTATCTTGAGGTGGAATACGACTTGTCAAACGTGATGTTCGTGACCACGGCCAACAGCTACAACATGCCGGGACCCCTGCTCGACCGGATGGAGATCATCTCTCTTGCCGGCTATACCGAGGACGAAAAGCGCGAGATTGCGCGCCAGCATCTGCTGCCCAAGCAGATCAAGGCGAACGGGCTCCGCAAAGGTGAATTCTCGGTCTCGGACGAGGCACTGACCCATGTGATCCGCTACTACACCCGCGAGGCCGGCGTGCGCTCACTCGAGCGCGAGATCGCCAAACTGGCGCGCAAGGCGGTGACCGACATCCTGAAAGGAAAGGTCAAATCTGTCGATGTGACGCCGGAAAAAGCCGAAGAGTATCTGGGTGTGCGCCGGTTCCGCTATGGTCTGGCCGAAAAGGATGACCAGATCGGCGTGGTGACGGGGCTTGCCTGGACGCAGGTCGGTGGTGATCTGCTGCAGATCGAGGCGCTGCGACTACCCGGCAAGGGTCGCATGAAGACGACCGGGAAACTGGGTGACGTGATGAAGGAATCGATCGACGCAGCATCGTCCTTTGTCCGTTCGATCAGCCCTGAATTGGGAGTGAAACCACCCAAGTTCGAGAGCATGGACATTCACGTCCACGTTCCCGAAGGCGCAACGCCCAAGGACGGCCCTTCTGCGGGGATCGCCATGGTGACCTCGATCGTCTCGGTGCTGACCCAGATTCCGGTGCGTAAGGATATCGCCATGACCGGCGAAGTCACTTTGCGCGGCAATGTGCTGGCCATCGGTGGGCTTAAGGAAAAGCTGCTGGCGGCACTGCGGGGTGGTATCAAGGTGGTGCTTATCCCGGCAGATAACGAAAAAGACCTGGCCGAGATTCCGGCCAATGTGAAGGAAGGGCTGAAGATCATCCCGGTCAGCCATGTGCGCGAAGTGTTGCAACATGCGCTGGTGCGGATGCCTGAGCCCATCGAATGGGATGAAGCTGCCGAAGAAGCCGCCGAGGCCAGTCGGCTTGCCGCCACTCGCGATCAAGGCAGTGGCGGCGCGGCGGTCGCCCATTAATAAAACGGAACCGCGCGGAGTCTCTTCGCGCGGTTTTTTCTTGACCGAAACTCCGGGGGAAAGGAGTTCGCTGATGGCAACATCGAAGAACCGGTCAGAAAAGGATGGCCCTGCCGAACCTGAGACAGCAAAGGTTCTGCAAAAGCGCCAGCTCATGACGCAAGTGGCGCGCCGAACCGGCCTACGCAATAGCGACGTCAAGACCGTGGTCGAGGCGACGCTTGCCGAACTTGGCGATGCCATGGCTTTGGGTATGACGCTGGCCCTTCCACCCCTGGGGCGGGCCCGGGTCAGCCGGCGCAACGACAGCTCAGGAGGCGAGGTCATCACCCTGCGCCTTCGCCGTCGCCTGCAGGGCTCCGATAAAGACGGTGAGGACGTCAGCGGCGCATGAATTTTTCGCAGGAATCCTCTTGCAGCTTGCCCATGCTGCAGCTATCTAAGCGCGCATCGGGCGATTAGCTCAGCGGTAGAGCGCTTCGTTCACATCGAAGATGTCAGCGGTTCAAATCCGTTATCGCCCACCAGTATTCTGAAGGCGCTAGGCAGGGTTTAACAACCCCTTAGCGCCTTTTTTCATCCCCTTCCTGAACCGCACCGGGTTTGCCGGAGGCT
>NZ_AEPN01000015.1:0-49776 GCF_000185925.1 Paracoccus sp. TRP
GGTGCCGGTGTTGAAATCGGTGATCAGGACGGATCCGAGATCTCCGGAAAGATCAACAAAGGAGAACCGATCAAAACCGTCGCCGCCGGTGAGCGTGGCATTCCCGCCGTATACGATCAGGCTGTCGTTCCCTTCGCCGCCGTCCAGAGTGGCGTTTCCTCTGACGTTAATCAGAGTGTCGTTTCCGGCCTCGCCATACAGGTGGTCACCATCTCCACCCTGGAGGAAGTCGTCGCCCTCTCCCCCATAGAGGGTGGCGTTTCCCGCGTCATTATAATCGGCATAAATAGAGTCGTTGCCACTACCGCCCTCAACGAAGTCGTTGCCTTTTCCGGCGTCGATGAAGTCGTTGCCGTCACCGCCATAAATGGTGTCGTTGCCCGTTCCGCCGACGAGGGAGTCATCCCCATCTTCGCCAAAAAGGTAGTCGTCGTCCTCACCGCCATAAATGGTGTCATTGCCCAAACCGCCTTGCAGGATGTCGTTGCCCGCCCCGCCAAAAATGGAGTCGTCGCCTTCATCGCCAAAAATGAGGTCCTCGCCATCACCGCCATCGATGGTGTCGTTGTCCTCACCGCCCAGAATGAAGTCGTCGCCCGCACCGCCCTCGACGAAGTCGTTGCCTTTTCCGGCGTTGATGAAGTCGTTGCCGTCACCGCCATAAATGGTGTCGTCGCCCTCTTCGCCATGAATGGTGTCGTTGCCGTCCCCGCCGTCGATGGTATCGTTCCCCGAGCCGGCGATTATGACGTCGTTGCCCAGGCCGCCAATGAGGGAGTCGGGACCATCACCGCCAAGAATGATGTCGTTGCCCTCACCGCCATCGATGGTGTCGCTGCCCAGACCGCCATCAATGTAGTCGTTGCCCTCATTGCCATAAATGGAGTCGTCGCCCATGCCGCCAAGGATTGAGTCATCGTCCCGGCCGCCAAAAATGATGTCATTGCCGTCACCACCGTCGATGGTGTCGTTTCCGTCACCGCCATGAATGGTGTCGTTGCCGCCAAAGCCGTAGATGACATCATCGTACGGACCATGCGGAGGGGGGGTGTTGCCCCCGTCCACCATGTCGCCTTCAGGGTCGCCAGTGTAATTTTCATCAATGCTATCATCATCGTCGGTACCTTCGACGATGCCGTTGGAAGCTTGCTGAAAGGCGGTTGCGGCAAGGCCATCATCGGCATCAAGCGAGGACGAGGCGTCGGCACCGGGGACCAGCCTGGTGGCATCTTCGATCGACATGCCCCTCGAAGTATAGCCGATGATCTGCCAGTTTCCGGGGGTCAGCTCGGCCCAGACGGCAAGAATCTGGAAGCCGGCAGCGTTCAGGGCGGAAACATCGCCACCTCCTGTCACGCTCCAGTCTGCATCGGTCTTGGGACCAATCAGGATCCTGACGTTTTCGTAAGTGATGCCGGCCTGTATGACGGTGGCGGTCTGCACCTCGTCCAGGCTGATCGGCTGTCCGGCAGAGTTTTCGTACTGGTGGTCCGAGGTCGGGCCCGGCGGGGTGTCGCTTCCACCAGCGATGTCGTCCAGCGTCTGATCCGGGGTCGGAAAGATGATCCGGGTATCGTTCAGCCTCGGATCATAGCTGGTGGCCAGAGTGAAGTCACTGCCCGGTTGGTCAGTTGTCGGACCCTGCGCAAGGTTCCAGAAAGAGGTGAGCGATAGGGAGTAGGGCATGTCACATCAGACCTTCTGATCGATTGTTCGCTATTTGTCGGACAGAGGCGTTTTATCTGCGCAGCCGGAGAGCTGGTCGCTGAGTTTATTGAACGGCTTTTTATGTATCTGTGGTTTTATATTTTCGATTCCGCTATACTCGGGTGAGCGGAAAGCGTGAGTGGGTAGCAGATAAAAGGGGGTTATACAACATAGGCCACGGTTGCTTCACCGTCCGGTCTGTGGCCCGATTTATGTGCCCGGACTGCTGTCAGGCGCTGATTTCTCACATTTGGAGCGTTGCTGGCTGCTTTATACACTTGGGCTATACGCTTGTATAGGCCGCAAAATCTTTCCTTGCCTTTGGGCTGCGGCTTCCGGATACACTTCCTGGTTGATCCTATCGGGGATACGGGAAATGACGCAGCGGAACGACATGTCAGATCTCTCTCAGCCGGGCAGCAATTTATATGCCCGGGTTATCGAGGTGGCGACGGTTCTTGCCAATGAAAACGGTAGGCTTCCCGGTCTGACCGAGGTGGCAGAGCGGATCGGAATCGGCATCGAGGCGCTGTCGGCGCTGTTTCCCGACGATGCGCGGCTGGCCGATGCCCTGGGCGAAAACGCCATGCTGTTGCTTTTGGACCAATGCGTGCGCTCGGTCGTGCAGGTAGAAGGCGGCGATGTTCTGGCACAATTCGCGGCGCTGGCGGATGCGTATCTGGAGTGGGCCTATCGCCACCCGCGCGAATCATACATCATCGGCGCGATGCCCGCGGGGCAGTTTGAAAGCAACCATCGCCTGATGCGCTATGAGGAATCGTTGCACGAACTGATGTTGAAGCTGCTGCTGCGAGCCCGTGACGAAGGGCGTTTGGCTGAAGATGACGATCCGAAAATGGTCATCGCGGTCGCCCACACCTTTGCCTATGGCGTTGCACGCAAAATGGCGCTTGGCGATCTGTCGCGCTGGTCGCCCGAGGATCACGAGCCGCTGGAGGCCGCACGGCAGGCAATGCGGTATTTCATTCGCAAGATCCTGCACACGGTCGATCCGGTGAGGGAAAGCTGAGCCTCCTGCCCTCGCAAATCCGTGAAGGGGCGGTGACATATTTCCGACACCAACCGCGCGCATAGGTTGCGGATGGGGCGGACAGACAGGACTGATATGGCGCAGGGTAAACGCAGCGATGCAACCACCGTTCTGGTCGGGCCTGATCTGGCAGGGGCCGGCTATCTTTCGTCTCTGAAGGCCGAGGTCGGGCTGCAGAACTGTGCCATCATCTCGACCGGGACCCTGCGCCTTGAGCTTACGCCAGAGGCTGCTGAGGTGCTGATCGCGTCAGACCTTCTGTCGGCGCAGGCGCGGCCTGTCACAGTCCGGGCCATCTATTTTGATACCCCTTCGCGCGATCTTTCTGCGGCCGGTTTTACCCTGCAGATCCGTGAGGCGGAGGGGGCGTGGGTTCAGATCGTCGAGGCGAGCGCCGCGCCCGCGGGCCTGTTCGCCCTGCCTGAATGGCGGCACCGGATCAAAGGGGAAGGACCGGTTATTGACGATTCCACGCCTCTGCGCGCGGTATTGGGCAGCCGGGCGCATCATCTCACACCCGCGTTTCAGCTGGAACTTGCCCGTCAGGAATGGCAGCTGCAATCGGATGGTGCCGAGGTCGTGCTGACCCTTGAGCGCGGTGAAATCATGGCCGGGGACCGTCGTGCGCCCATTTGCGAATTGGTGCTGACGATCGGCCATGGTCCGGCATCGGCGCTTTATTCCCTTGCCCGCAGGCTGGACGAACTGGCTCCGCTGCGCCTTGGCGTTGTGAGTGAGGCCGAGCGGGGTTTTCGCCTGATTGATCCCTTGCCCCTCACACACAAGGCCGGGCAGGTGGCGTTGAATGACGACATGACCGCCGCCGACAGTTTCCGTCTGATCGTCGCCGCCTGTCTGCGCCAGTTCCGGCTTAATGAACCGCTGATCAGCCCCGCAAACCCCGAGGCACTGCATCAGGCCCGTGTGGCGCTGCGTCGTCTTCGCTCGGCTTTCTCATTGTTCAGGCCGATGCTTGGCGATGATCAGCTGACCCGGCTGAGCGAGGAAAGCCAGTGGCTGGCGGCGGTTTTGGGTGAGGCGCGGGATATTGATGTCCTGCAAGCGCGCTGCACGACCGAAGATCAGCGCCAAAGGCTTCAGCCCGCGCGCCGCACCGCTTATGATCGGGCAGAGGCGATGCTTGCGTCACGCCGGGCGCGGATTTTGATGCCTGATCTGGTGGAATATGCGGCGCTGGGGCCGTGGTGCACCCTGCCCTCTGCGGCTGAGGTTCGCCAGACCCCGATACGAGAGTTTGCCGGGGCGGCACTCGACCGTTATCGCCGCAAGGTCAAAAAAGACGGGGCCGATCTGTCCGAACTTGGCGATGCAGCCCTGCATGAAATCCGCAAGGATGCCAAGAAACTGCGCTACGGGGCCGAATTCTTTGTCCCGCTTTTCCGCGATAAGCGACGGCGGCGGGCGGCCCGTTTTGTGGCTGCTTTGGCCGAGTTGCAGGACCAGTTGGGCGCGCTGAACGATCTTGCCACGGCGTCAGCAACCCTTGCGCGGATCGGGCTTGCCGATGATCCGGCGCTGATCCGGCTGACCGGCAGCGACAAGGAACGCCGGGCGCTGATCAAGGCTGTAGCCGAGGCGCACGAAGCCTTTGTCGATGCCCGGCGGTTCTGGCGCTAAGGCGCCCTGACGTGGCACTCAGGTTTCCTGCGGGAACAGGTCGCGCGCCAGCACCGTCTCGGCAAAGGCGGCCGGGATAGTGCCGGGGGTACGGGCGCGGTTTCCGTTCAGCCGTGTCTGCACAAAGGCCTCGGCCAATGCCGGATCGCCCTCGGTCAGCAGAACGGCGGCGGTCAGCAGTAGCGCGCTGCCCTCGACGAACTGCCGTGCCTCGGCCTCGGTCACGCCGTCGCTCCAGCGGTTGCGATGGGCGGCAAGGGCTGAGTCGTAGGCGCGGTCCCGGCCCGCCGCCCCCTCCAGCCGCGCCGCCAGCATCTCGGCCGCCAACGGCTCGCGCGCCAGCGTGCGCAGTGCATCCAGGCAGATCACATTGCCCGACCCTTCCCAAATGCCGTTGAGCGGCGCCTCGCGGTAAAGCAGCGGCAAGGGCGTATCCTCGACATAGCCCATGCCGCCCATCACCTCCATCGCTTCGACCACCACCTGTGGGCACAGTTTGTTCGAAAGGTATTTCGCCAAAGCGACCCCGATGCGGGCAAAGGCGCGATCCTCGGCGCTGCTGCCATCGAAACTTGCAGCGACATGCATCCCCAGCATCAGGCTGCCCAGCCAGTCAAGCGTCAGATCGGCCAGCACCGCGCGCATCAGCGGCTGGTCGATCAGCCGCTTTTGAAAGGCGCGGCGATGGACAGCCCAGTGATGTGCTTCGTGCAGGGCCGCGCGCATCAGCCCGGCTGGTGCGATCGCGGTGTCAAGCCGGGTGTGATGCACCATCTCGACGATGGTGCGGATGCCGTCGCCCTCTTCGCCGATTTGCCAGGCGAGCGCGCGCTGATACTCAATCTCGGCCGAGCCGTTCGAGCGGTTGCCAAGCTTGTCCTTAAGGCGCTGGATGCGGATGGGGTTGCGCGCGTCCTCAAGCCAGCGCGGCACCAGAAAACAGGTCAGTCCGCGGCCGGTCCGGGCAAGCGTCAGAAACCCGTCCGACATGGGGGCCGAGCAGAACCATTTATGGCCGGTCAGCCGCCAGACCGTTCCGTCGCGCTCGGCCCGGGTGGTATTGGCCCGCACATCCGAACCACCCTGTTTCTCGGTCATGGCCATGCCCAGCGTCGCACCCGTCTTGGCCGCAAGGGGCGCGACCGTCGGGTCATGGCGCCGCGACATCAGCGCGGCGTGCCAGTCGCCCGGCAGATCTGCCGCGCCCAAGATGACCGGCACGGCGGCATAGGTCATGGTCAAGGGGCAGCAATGACCGGGCTCGATCTGACTGGCCAGATAGACCATGGCGGCATGGGTCAAATGCCCTGCCGGCCCACCCTCCCACGCGACTGAGTGATAGCCCGCCGCGACCGAAAGCTGCATAAAGCGGTGATAGGCAGGGTGAAAGCGCAACTCGTCCAGCCGTCTGCCACCACTGTCAAACAGGCGCAGCTCGGGCGGGTAGCGGTTGGCGTCACGCGCCGCCTCACGCGTATCGGCGCGGCCAAGTTCGGCACCATAAGGGGCCAGCGCCTTCTCGGGCACGCCACGGGCTGCAAGGACGGTGCGCAGTACCGGATCTTTGCGCCACAGGTCGACATCGCCCACAGGGTCGGGCTGGTTCAGTACTTCATGCGTTCCCAGATCCGCCATCGGGTCAAGTTGCATCGCAAGGCCCCCTTTGCCATCCCTGCCTGGATGCTAACCCCGATTCCCTTCCCGGGCGAGTCCGGCAGGTCGCATATGTCTCTTTCGTCATTGAAACCGTCGCAATCGGAGCATCTTGCGTATTTGACCCCGCGTTAGGCTGGATTTGCGCCTGCATGTCGCAGGTGGCTCGCGCGGGGCTTGGGCGAGGAGGCCCTTACCCCGACAATCGAGGGAGATCTGATCGCATGTCCAGCAACAAAGGTGTCGTCTATATCGGCCCCGGGAAGGTCGAGGTTCAGGCCATTGCGGATCCGAAGTTCCAGTCGCCTGACGGGCGCAAGATCGAACACGGGGTGATCCTGAAGGTGATCTCGACCAATATCTGTGGTTCGGATCAGCATATGGTGCGCGGCCGCACCACTGCCGAGGCGGGGCTGGTTCTTGGCCATGAGATTACCGGAGAGGTCATCGAGAAAGGCGCCGATGTCGAGATGCTGGAGGTCGGAGACATCGTCTCTGTTCCCTTCAACGTCGCCTGCGGACGCTGCCGCTGCTGCCGCGAAGGCGACACCGGGGTGTGCCTGTCTGTGAACCCGTCGCGTGCCGGCGGCGCCTATGGCTATGTGGACATGGGTGGCTGGATCGGCGGTCAGGCGCGCTATGTCATGGTGCCCTATGCCGATTTCAACCTGCTGAAGATTCCTGATCGTGACCGGGCGCTGGAAAAGATCCGCGACCTGACCATGCTGTCGGACATCCTGCCGACCGGTTTTCATGGTGCCGTCAAGGCCGGTGTTGGTGTCGGCTCGATCGTCTATGTCGCTGGCGCGGGTCCTGTGGGCCTCGCTGCGGCCGCCTCGGCCCGCATTCTTGGCGCTGCGGTGGTGATGATCGGCGATTTCAACAAGGAACGGCTGGAACATGCCCGCAAAGTCGGGTTCGAGCCGGTCGACCTTTCCAAAGGCGACAACCTGCCCGAGATGATCGCCGAGATCACCGGCAGCCCCGAAGTCGATGCCGCCATCGACGCCGTGGGCTTTGAGGCGCGGGGCCATTCGGGGGGCGAACAGCCCGCCATCGTTCTGAACCAGATGATGGAGATCACCCGTGCCGCCGGTCAGATCGGCATCCCCGGTCTTTATGTGACCGAGGACCCGGGCGCGGCCGATGAGGCCGCCAAATTCGGCAGCCTGTCGCTGCGCTTTGGTCTGGGCTGGGCCAAGGCGCAAAGCTTTCACACCGGTCAGACCCCGGTGCTGAAATATAACCGTCAGCTGATGCAGGCGATTTTGCATGACCGCCTTCCCATCGCGGATATCGTCAACGCGACGATCATCCCGCTGGATCAGGCCGTGCAGGGCTACGAAAGCTTTGATCAGGGCGTGGCAAAGAAATTTGTCCTGGACCCTCACGGTATGCTGGCGGCGTAAGCCGGAAAACCGTTGCGCAGCAAGGCCGGTCACGATCCCGTGGCCGGTCCCTTTATATCCGGCGGTCGGGTCAACTGCCCGAAAAATGTGACGGCCAGTCAGAAAAATACGCCTGCCAAATTGACAAGGTTCGTCCGATACCGCCCCATGGGGCTGCTGACGATCCCGACCACGGACGGGCGCGGTTTTCGCGCCTGACTGCTCTGCCTCTGGTCAATACATCGTTGCGGTGACCATCAGACGGTAAGGACCATGGCCATGAATTGCGCATGCGGACATCATCACCATCACGCCCCGCCGACCAGCCCGGCAGGCGAGGAAATCACCCTTGACCGGCCTCTGGTCGCGCTGACCGGGCGGTTGATCTGCGCTGACACCGCGCAGATGCTGCTGGCGCTGGACCTGCTGACCGAACATACCGAGCTGAGCCGGGCCGAGCCGGGCAATCTGCGCTTTGACCTCAATCAGGCCGAAGATCCGCTGATCTGGGAGCTGAATGAGCTTTATGCCGACGACGAGGCATTCGAGGCGCATCGCACCCGGCTGCGCGACAGCCGTTGGGGCCGTGAAAGCCAGGGCATCAAGCGTGATTTCACCCGCACCGCGCCCCTGCCCCGCATCCGGCCCGAGATGCGGCACGATCACATGGCAATCACCGCGCTGCTCGACCGCGCCTTTGGCGGACCGGACGAAGGACGGCTGGTCGACGAACTGCGTGCCTATGGCGATCTGGCCCTGTCACTGGTGGCCGAGGCCGAGGGCACGATCATCGGTCATATCGCCTTGTCGCCGATTGCTGCCGAAGCCCCGGCGCTTGCGCTGGCACCCCTGGCCATTCATCCGGCTGTACAATCGCGCGGTATCGGCAGCGCGCTGATCCGCGCAGCTATTGCCGCCTATGCGGATCATGCAATCGTGGTGTTGGGGGACCCGGCCTATTATGGCCGCTTTGGCTTTGTCCCGGCTGACCTCGATTCGCCCTATGCCGGACCTCATTTGCAGGTGCTGGGCGGGCAGCTGCCCAAAGGCAGCCGCATCACCCACGCCCCGGCTTTTTCGCGGCTCTAGGGCGGATCAGACCTCTTCGGCGGGGGTGCTGCCCTCGGCCTCGGCGGGTTGCGCATTGTCTTGCGGCAGGCGCAGCCGCACCCGCTTGACCCGGCGCGGATCGGCCTCGATGATCTCGAATTCGGCCCCGCTTTCATGGGGGATCACCTCACCGCGAACCGGTACGCGGCCGGTCAGCATGAAGATCAGCCCGCCAAGGGTGTCGATCTCATCCTCTTCCTCGTCGGTAGCAAGGCGCAGTCCGGTCTGCGCTTCGACATCCTCCAGCGCGGTCCGGGCCTGGATCAGCCATTGGCCGGGCTTTTCAAGGATGACCAGCCCGCCCTCGATCTCGTCATGCTCATCCTCGATCTCGCCGACGACCTGCTCGATCAGGTCTTCGATGGTGACCAGCCCGTCAACTCCGCCGTATTCGTCGATGACCAGTGCCATATGGATGCGTTTTTGCTGCATCTGCTGCAACAACACGCCAATCGGCATCGAAGGAGGCACGTAAAGCAGCGGCCGCAGCATGGGGCGCAGCGCGAATTTGACCGGGACCTTGGCACCAAAACCGTATTTCAGGGCAAGGTCTTTGAGGTGGATCAGCCCCAATGGGCTATCAAGTGTACCGCGAAAGACCGGGATGCGGGAAAAACCGTGCTCGCGGAACATTTCGACCAGTTCCGGCAGGGTGGCAGTCACCGGAGCGGCGGCGATTTCGGCTTTGGGGACCGCCACGTCATCGACCCGCATCCGCCGCAGGTTGGCTACTGCCGGTCCGCCAGCCAAGGCAGGGGCCTGCCCATTTTCGTGTTGATCGGCGCCTTCGGTTTCGGGTTCGCTGCCACCGAAGGCACCAAGAATACGTCCCAAAAAGCCGCGTGACTGCGGCTGCTCACGCCCGTCCCCTCCGCTACCCTCTGGCCAGGTGGCGGGGGCATTGGAAACGGGCGTGTCGGGACTTCGGTCGTTACTCATGTCTCAGGTTCCAGATAAGGGTCGGGGATTCCAAGCTTGCCCAGTATGGAACGCTCGGCATCCTCCATGGTTTCGGCATCTTCGTCATCAATATGGTCATATCCTGCAAGATGCAGGATAGCATGGACAAGTAGATGCGTTGCGTGATGCTCAAAGGGTTTGCCCTGCGCTTTGGCTTCGCGCAGGCAGGTATCATAAGAGATGGCGATATCGCCCAGCTCTTCGGCCTCGGGCAGTTCGGGGCGGGTGCCGGGGGCACGAGGTTCGAATTCGATCGCGGGCCAGCTCAGCACATTCGTGGGCTTGGGCTTGCCACGGAACTCGGCGTTCAGCGCGGCGATGCGGGCGTCGTCGCAGCCCATGACCACGATCTGGAATTCGCCAAGCTCAAGCCACTCACCCACCGCGCGGGCGGCGCGTTCGGCCATGGCGGGCAGGCCCGCATCCTCCCAACGGTCATCTTCGATAACGATATCGACGATTTCGGGCAACTCTCCGATGTCGGTCTCAGCCATCGCGGGTCCCCCTTACTGCGCCTTCGCCCGCAATGCGCGGCTCGCGGCGCGGGATGCGCTGGCCGCGCTCGTCAAAAAGCTCGCCTCGCGCCTGGGCGGCCTCGGCCTCGGCATCATAGGCCTCGATGATCCGGGCAACGAGCGAATGGCGCACCACGTCCTTGGCGGTAAAGTAGCTAAAGCTGATCCCCTTGATATCCTTCAGGATCCTTTCGGCATCGACCAGACCGGAGTGCACGCCGCGTGGCAGGTCGATCTGGGTGCGGTCGCCGGTGATGACCATACGCGAACCCTCGCCCAGACGGGTCAGGAACATCTTCATCTGCATGGTCGTGGCGTTCTGCGCCTCGTCCAGCACGACAAAGCTGTTGGTCAGCGTGCGCCCGCGCATAAAGGCCAGAGGCGCGATTTCGATACGCTTTTCCTCCATCAGCTTCTGCACCTGCTTGGCGGGCAGAAAATCGTTCAGCGCATCATAAAGCGGCTGCATGTAAGGATCGACCTTTTCCTTCATGTCGCCGGGCAGAAAGCCCAGCCGCTCCCCCGCCTCGACAGCGGGGCGCGACAGGATGATACGATCAACATGGCCGCCGATCAGCATGGTGACCCCCACGGCGACGGCCAGATAGGTCTTGCCTGTCCCTGCGGGACCGATGCCAAAGGCCAGCTCATTGGCAAACAGCGCCCGGACATAGTCTTTTTGCGCGTCGGTGCGCGGCTCGACGGTCTTTTTGCGGGTACGCAGCTCGATCGGGCCGGTCTGGAACATTTCCAGCTGTTCGGCCGGGGTCGGGCTTTCGGCCATTGTCTCGCTGCCCATGCGCAACGCGGCCTCGACCTCGGCCATTTCGACCGGACGACCCTGTTCCAGCCGGGCATAAAGCGCGCCAAGAACCTGCGCCGCCTCGGCCTGCGCATCGGCCGGGCCGACCACGGACAAGAGGTTGCCGCGGCGCAGGATATGCACCTTCAGTGCCTCTTCGATCCGTGCGAGGTGGCGGTCATGCGGGCCGCAAAGGTCAATCAGCAGCCTGTTGTCGTGGAATTCCAGCAGGGTTTCGCCGGGAGTCGCGGTCGCGGGATGCGTAGGGGTCAGACCCAAATTCGTCTCCGAGGTGGGGTTCTCAGGTATATATGGTTGCAACTGTGCGGGATTCGCACAAGGGGGACGGCGGCTTTGTGGCGCATTTACACAAGCTTCGGCAGAAAATTTGGCATTACGACGCCGGTACGCGCGCCATGGGTCGGGCGCGGCCTGCGATAAAGTCGCGCAGATAGTCGTCCCCGGCCCGGTCAATTTCACTGACCGGTCCTTGCCAGCGCAAGCGCCCACGGTCAAGCAACGCGACTCTGTCGGCGATAGCGCGGACCGAGGACATGTCATGGGTGATGGTGATCGCCGTGGCGCCGGTTTCATCGACGATGCCGCGGATCAGCGCATTGATCGCCGCAGCCCGGATCGGGTCGAGCCCGGTCGTCGGCTCATCAAAAAAGATCACCCTGGGATCGGCGGCGATGGCGCGGGCCAGCCCCGCACGCTTGCGCATGCCGCCCGAAAGCTCGGCCGGGTAAAGATCGGCAACCTCGGGGCCCAGTCCGACCCGGGCGAGCTTTTCGATAGCGATGGCGCGCGCGCGCGCCTTCGGCATGTGGCGCAGCTGGCGAAAGGCGACGTTGCGCCAGACCGGCAGGCTGTCAAACAGCGCGGCGTTCTGAAACAGCATGCCAAAATCGTCCATGAAGTCTGCGCGGTGCTGCGCAAGCGGCCGACCCCGCCACAGGATTTCACCCGCGTCTGGTACCTCAAGCCCAAGGATACAGCGCAAAAGCACCGACTTTCCGGTGCCAGAGCCGCCGATCACGACCAGGCTCTCACCCTCGGCCAGATCCAGATCGACGCTGTCGAGCACCTGCTTTTGCCCAAAGGCTTTGCTTAAGCCCCGCACCGCCAGCATCAGAAGAACAGCCCTGTCAGCGCGAAATTGGCGGCAAGGATGCCGACTGAGGCTGCGACCACGGCATTGGTCGTCGCCCGCCCGACACCCGAGGCGCCACCGCTGGCAGTCATGCCGAACCAGCAGCCTGAAAGCGCGACAATCAAGCCAAAGGCCGCGCCTTTAAGCAGCCCCGAGACCACGTCCCAGCCCTCCAGATAGGCCCATGAGTTGGCCAGATAGATCGCCGAGTTAAAGCCAAGCGCATTCACCCCGATCAGCCAGCCGCCCATGATGCCGATGATATCGCCTACCCCGACCAGCAGCGGCAGGCACAGGATCGCCGCCCATAACCGGGGTGAGACGAGCCAGCCGACCGGATCGGTCGATAGTGTGACCAGTGCGTCTATCTGTTCGGTCACACGCATGGTGCCAAGTTCGGCTGCAATGGCGCTGGCGACGCGGGCCGCGACCATCAGTCCGCCGAGGACCGGCCCCAGTTCGCGCGCCATACCGATGGCGACGATGGCAGGGACGACGTCGCCGGCTTGAAAACGCTCACCCCCCGAATGGATCTGCAGTGCCAAGGCAGCGCCAGTGAACAATGCCGTCAGCCCGACGACCGGCAGCGACAGCCAGCCGATCTGCATGATCTGCCGCACCAGTTCCGAGGGATGTTGCCCGACCCGCGCCAGCCCGCGGGCGGCAAAGATCGCAACCCTGCCCGTCATCCGGGTCAGGCTGATCGCCGCCCTGCCGGTCAGCCGGATCGGGTTCAAAGCCAGGTCCGCTCGTAGCGCCGGCCGAGAGAGGTCAGTATCTCATAGCCGATGGTGCCGGACAGTGCGGCCAGATCATCGACGCCTTGCCGCGCGTTCAGGATTTCCAGCGCCGGCGGAACTTCGGCCAGCCCGGTCACATCGACGGTGATGAGGTCCATCGAGATGCGACCGATCACAGGCACTGCGCGATCCGCGGCCCAAAGCTGCAACCTGCCTTCACGTGCCAGCGCCCGCGCCAGCCCGTCGGCATAGCCCGCCGCCACCGTCGCCACCCGTGAGGGGCGGGTTGCGGTCCAGCTATAGCCATAACCTACGGATTCCCCGGGCTGCACCTCGCGCGTCTGGATCACCGGCAGGGCCAGTGTAACCGCCGGTCGCGCCTCGCCAAAGGGCTCGCCCCCGTAAAGGCCGATACCCGGGCGCACGAGGTCGAAATGATAATCCGGCCCAAGCAATATGCCCCCCGTCGCCGAAAGCGAACGCGGCACGCCCGTCCCGTCAGTCATGGCACGAAAGGCGGCGAGCTGCTGCGTATTCGCCGGGTGATCGGGCTCATCGGCACAGGCCAGATGCGACATGATCAGCGCAGGGCTGGCGGCCAGCGCCTCGGCGCGGATCGCGGCCCATTCGCCGGGCTCAAAGCCCAGCCGGTTCATGCCGCTGTCAAGCTGGATGCCAAACGCCCCTTTCGGGCGCAACGCCCGGTCGCGAAAGAACTGTTCGGGACTGTTCAGCAACGGGATCAACCCGTTCAGATCCGCCCCCTCCATATGGCCCGAGAGGACAAAGATTCGTGCATCCTCGGGCAAAAGAGGGCGCAGCACCCGCCCTTCGGAGGCAAGGGCGACAAAGAAATCCCGCGCTCCGGCTGCATAAAGGGCCGGCGCCACGCGTTCGGCGCCCAACCCGTAAGCATCGGCCTTGACGACCGCAGCTGCCCGCGCGCCCTCAGCTTTGGCCGCAAGCGTCTTCCAGTTGGCCACAATGGCCGAAAGATCAATGACGAGTCCCATGAAAGCGGCATGGCTTTTCGCCCTGTCGAGGTCAAGGGCTTTAACAAATTTGCTGTTTGCAGCGACATTTGCTTACATATTTTGCAAATTTTCGCCTTTCCGCTTCCCGCAATGGCGCCAAGCCGGTAGGTTGCCCCAAACCCAAGGGAGACGGCTCATGAAGGACATCCTCGGCGAACTGGAATCGCGCCGCCGCGATGCGCGGCTGGGCGGTGGGCAGCGGCGCATCGACGCCCAGCACGCCCGTGGCAAGCTGACCGCGCGCGAACGGCTTGAGCTTTTGCTGGACGAGGGCTCGTTTGAGGAGTTCGACATGTTCGTCCGCCACCGTTCGACCGATTTCGGCATGGAGGCGGACCGCCCCTATGGTGACGGGGTTGTCACGGGCTGGGGTACGATCAACGGCCGTATGGTCTATGTCTTTTCGCAGGACTTCACCGTCTTTGGCGGCTCGCTGTCGGAAACCCATGCCCAGAAGATCTGCAAGATCATGGATATGGCGATGCAGAACGGCGCCCCTGTCATCGGGCTGAACGACTCGGGCGGTGCGCGTATTCAGGAGGGCGTCGCCTCGCTTGCGGGTTATGCCGAGGTGTTTCAGCGCAATATCATGGCCTCGGGCGTGGTGCCGCAGATCTCGGTCATCATGGGCCCCTGTGCTGGCGGCGCGGTCTATTCGCCTGCGATGACCGACTTTATCTTCATGGTAAAGGACACCAGCTACATGTTCGTGACCGGCCCCGATGTGGTCAAAACGGTGACGAATGAGGTGGTGACGGCAGAGCAGCTGGGCGGAGCCTCGACCCATACCAGGAAAAGCTCGGTCGCCGACGGTGCGTTTGAAAACGATGTCGAGGCCATGTCCGAGATCCGGAGGCTGTTCGATTTCCTGCCGCTCAACAACCGCGAAAAGGCGCCGACACGCCCCTTCTTTGACGATCCGCACCGCGTCGAGGCCAGCCTTGATACGCTGGTCCCCGATAACCCCAACCAGCCCTATGACATGAAAGAGCTGATCCTGAAGATTGCGGATGAGGGCGATTTCTACGAGGTCCAAAAGGACTATGCCGCCAACATCATCATTGGCTTTATCCGCATCGAGGGGCAGACGGTGGGCGTCGTTGCCAACCAGCCGATGGTGCTGGCGGGTTGCCTTGACATCGATTCCAGTCGCAAGGCCGCGCGCTTTGTGCGCTTCTGCGACGCTTTCGAAATCCCGATCCTGACCTTTGTCGATGTGCCGGGCTTTTTGCCGGGTACGGGACAGGAATATGGCGGCGTCATCAAGCACGGGGCCAAGCTGCTGTTTGCCTATGGCGAGGCGACAGTACCCAAGGTCACGGTCATTACCCGCAAGGCATATGGCGGGGCCTATGACGTTATGGCCTCGAAACACCTGCGCGGCGATTTCAACTATGCATGGCCCACGGCCGAGATCGCAGTGATGGGCGCCAAGGGCGCGGTCGAGATCCTTTACCGCAGCGAGCTTGGCGATTCCGAAAAGATCGCGCAGCGGACCAGGGATTACGAAGACAGCTTTGCAAACCCGTTTGTCGCCGCCGAAAAGGGCTTCATCGACGAGGTGATCCAGCCCCATTCGACCCGCCGCCGCGTCGCCCGCGCCTTTGCCTCACTGCGGGGCAAAAAGCTGGCGAACCCGTGGAAAAAACACGACAACATTCCGCTCTGACTGCGCAGGCCCAGGGGAGGAACCATGGCAAGACTAGCGGTGATCGGCTTGCTGCTGACGCCTCCGGCCGTTCTGGCCGGGGCGGCGCATGCTGCCATCGCCGAAGCCGGTGCGAAAGAGCCCTCGATCACCCTGCCCTCGGGTGCGATGGTGCGTTGGGTCGAGACGCGACAAGACAATGCCGGGGGGTTCGGCCTGACCTACCGCTTTCGCTTTGTCATGCCTGATCTGGCCGCCCGGGTGCCCGCGACCAGCGGCCCTGCCTCGGATTTCGAAGAAGAGCCGCGCGGCCCGATCGACATCGACACCGAAAGCGGCACGGTCAGTGAGAATGGTTCGGACGACGGGCTGATTGACCCGGCGACGCTTGAGGACATGGCCGAGGCCGATGCCCCCGACATGGCCGAAGAGCAGGAGGCAGACGCCATGCTTGACGAGCCGGTGCCCGCTGCCCCCGACGTTCTGGCCCAGGACCCTGTTCATGACGATATCGTATGGCTGTGCGAAAACTGGGTCCTGCCACGCATCGCCAGCCCTGCGCCACGCCCGGGTCAGATCGTCATCAGCCTTGCCGACCGCGAAATCCCCTTTGGTACTTTCGATCCCGAGGCGGTGCAGATCTTTGAGGCGTTTCGCCTGCCCCCCGACCAGGACACCTGCGAATGGGAGCCGTGGTGATGTGTTTTCCGTTCCTTGCTGATGCAAGCCTGCCACAGGCCATGCGACCCGCGCCTAAGGGCAAGCACCGCTGCTGTCAGGCGTCAACGTGGCTGGCTATCATAGCGACACGGTCGCATTGGGCGGCCGAATCTCAACCGAGCAGTCGGGACCCCAGCGTCCCGTATTACAGGAGCACGACAACATGTCGAAGAAGCTTGCACTGGCCCTGGTCCTCGTTGGCCTCGCCGCGGCCTGCGCCAAGAAAGAGCCCGAAGTCACCACGCCGGTCATCCAGCCCGAGCCGGTGTTCCAGGGCAAATACGGCGCCAACTAATCCATTGGCCGCGCGCGGGCTGCAAGGCGGCCCGCGCCATCCGCGCCCCGACCTGCCCCCGCGCGCTTATGCAAACCTCGCAGGGGGCAAGACATGCTGAAGCATCGCGGCTTTCCGGGCCGCCTACCGGGCTCTGACTTTCAATTCACTATCCGCCGCGCCAACAAGAAAGGCGCAACGCCGCTGGTCCGGCGCGAACGCTATCGCGACCGCAAACCGGCCGACCGCCGTGCAGATACTGCTTTCCTCGCCGCATTGATCGAACATTTCGGCGAAGAGCCGTTCGAACGCGGTAACCTTGATGCCGGACGCCTGTCCTGGCTCATCGGCCGCGAAGTTGTTGCCGTCGGAAAACTGGACCCGACTGACTACGGACAGCTTTTGCGCGTCGATCTGAAGCGCGCCGAGGCCGCTTTCCCCGAACTTTTCGCCAAGGATGCCCCCGAATTCGACTGGGAGGATGACGGCGATTGGGATGAGGACTGGGAGGAAGAAGGCGATCCGGACGACGAGGACGACCGCCGATGACAGGCCGGAGGATGGGCGGATTGTTGCGTAGCGCCCCATTTTCACAGCGTTGTCAGTTTTTTCCCGGCGGGGCGCATGTAATATTGTGCGCACCTCTATCATCAACGGCCCGTATACGGGTCCATAATACAGGCAAAAAGCTATGCAAACTTCCGTCCTCCTCCGTCTTTCCGGCGCGGTTCTTCTGGTCGCCGGTCTCGCTGCCTGCGACCAGGGTTACGGCACCGCCACCGGCCTGTCGCCCGACGCGCAGCGCGCTGCCGGCGGTGCTCTGGCCGGTGCGGCGGTCGCCAAGATCGTCGACGGTGACGTGGCGACCGGCGCGCTTATCGGGGCTGCGGGCGGGGCGCTGTGCGACGACGCCGGCGTTTGCCAGCGCAACTACTGAACTTAACCGGGCCGGGGGTGCGGGGTACCAGCCCTGCGCCGCCGCCCTCATCCCGGAGCAAACGAGATGTCTAAGAAACTCGTATTGGTGCTGGGGCTGGGCCTCACCGGTCTTGCCGGCTGCACCCAGGGCATCAATCCGACCGACATGGATCGCGGCCTCATCGGCGCCGGCGTTGGCGCGACCGCAGCTTATGTCGGCGGCCATAACGTCGCCAAGGGCGCTGCCATCGGCGCTGCCGCCGGTGCGCTGTGCGACGACGTCCGGCTGTGTGAGCCTTCGCGCCGCTAACCAGCCGCGCATCCACAATTTGTTGCCTTTTTCAAGCCGTCCCGGCGTTTTGCCGGGGCGGTTTTCTCATGTCCGGGATCTGCCCCAAGGGAAGGAAGCATGTTCAAGAAAATCCTGATCGCCAACCGGGGCGAGATCGCCTGCCGGGTCATCAAGACCGCCAAAAAGATGGGCATCCAGACCGTCGCCGTCTATTCCGACGCAGACCGCAATGCGCTGCATGTCAAAATGGCGGATGAGGCGGTCCACATCGGCCCCTCCCCGGCCAACCAGTCCTATATCGTCATTGACAGGATCATGGAGGCGATCCGCCAGACCGGGGCCGAGGCTGTGCATCCCGGCTACGGTTTTCTGTCCGAGAACATGAAATTCGCCGAGGCGCTGGAAAAGGAAGGCGTTGCCTTTATCGGCCCGCCCTCGCCCGCGATCGAGGCGATGGGGGACAAGATCACCTCGAAGAAGCTTGCGCAAGAGGCCGGCGTCAGCACGGTTCCGGGCTATATGGGCCTGATCGCCGATGCTGACGAGGCGGTGAAGATCTCGAAAGAAATTGGCTTTCCGGTGATGATCAAGGCCAGCGCCGGTGGCGGCGGCAAGGGCATGCGGATCGCCTGGAACGAGCAAGAGGCGCGCGAAGGCTTTGAAAGCTCGCGTAACGAAGCTGCGGCAAGCTTTGGCGACGACCGCATCTTTATCGAGAAATTCGTTACCCAGCCCCGGCATATCGAGATTCAGGTTCTGGCCGATCAGCATGGCAATTGCGTCTATGTGCATGAACGTGAATGCTCGATCCAGCGCCGCAATCAGAAGGTGATCGAGGAGGCGCCCTCGCCCTTTCTTGACGAGGCCACGCGCAAGGCCATGGGCGAACAGGCTGTGGCGCTGGCCAAAGCCGTTGGCTATGCATCGGCGGGCACGGTCGAATTTATCGTCGATGGCCAAAAGAACTTCTACTTCCTTGAGATGAACACCCGGCTGCAGGTCGAACACCCGGTGACAGAACTGATCACCGGCATTGATCTGGTCGAACAGATGATCCGCGTCGCGGCGGGCGAGCCGCTGCCCTTCCGGCAAGAAGATCTCAAGATCAACGGCTGGGCCATCGAAAGCCGCCTTTATGCCGAGGACCCCTATCGCAACTTTCTGCCCTCGATCGGGCGGCTGACGCGCTATCGCCCCCCGCGCGAGACGGCGGCAGGCCCGATGCATGAGGCAGGGAAATGGGTGCCCGCCCATCCGGGCGACCAGCCGCCTGCCGCCGCTGCCGGGGTGCGTAACGATACCGGCGTCTATGAGGGCGGCGAGATCAGCATGTACTATGACCCGATGATCGCCAAGCTTTGCACCTGGGCGCCGACCCGGGCAGAGGCGATCGAGCAGATGCGGCTGGCCCTGGATGAATTCGAGGTCGAGGGCATCGGCCACAACCTGCCCTTCCTTTCGGCGGTGATGGATCACCCGAAATTCGTCTCGGGCGATATCTCGACCGCCTTTATCGCACAGGAATATCCCGAGGGCTTTCTGGGCGCGACCCTGCCCGATACCGAAATCATCCGCGTCGCCGCATCGGCTGCCGCCATGCATCGCGTGGCTGAAATCAGGCGCGCGCGCATCTCGGGCCGGCTCGATAATCACGAACGCCATGTCGGTGAACATTGGGTTGTCTTTGTCGCGGGCAAAGAAATCCCGGTGCGCATTACCGCCGACCGCCAGGGCTCGACGGTCGAAATCGACGGCAGCAAGCTTCGCGTCGAAAGCGACTGGCTGCCTGGTCAGTCGCTGGCGCGACTGTCGGTCGATGGTACGCCCTTGGTAATGAAGGTGGACCGCCTGCCCTCGGGCTTCCGCTTGCGGGTGCGCGGCGCGGACCTCAAGACCTATGTGCGTCGTCCGCGCGCTGCGGAGCTGGCGCGGCTGATGCCCGAGAAACTGCCGCCCGATACCTCGAAATTCCTGCTTTGCCCGATGCCGGGTCTGGTCGTGCGCATCAATGTCGAGGCCGGGGACGAGGTGCAGGAAGGTCAGGCGCTGGCGACCGTCGAGGCGATGAAGATGGAAAACATCCTGCGCGCCGAGAAAAAGGCGGTGGTGAAATCCGTCAACGCCAAGCCGGGCGAAAGCCTTAAGGTCGATGACGTGATCATCGAGTTCGAGTGACGCAGCACCGCCGGGCGCATCCGTTGCGCCCGGTTAAAGGAGCGTAAGAAATGCCGGTTGCAGCGCAAGCCCTCAGCCCGACCCATAGCTACCATCTGCCCGACGGTGGCACGGCTGATGTGGTGGTTTACGGCAGCCCTGCCCGGCCGATCTCTTGCAGGCGCAGGGGGAATTTGTCGATGGCACGGGTGATTTCGCGTACCGACCAAGGAACGGGCTTGCGCTGTTTGACCTGCCCGTCCTTGTCCATCAGCACCAGCGAAAACCCCTCGGGCCGCAATTGTCGCCGCCACGGGCTTGCCGCCGAAGGATCTGCATCGGTGATCACCACCACATCTCGGGCGATCAGCGGTGCAGGGTCACGGCGCAGGGCGGCGAGCTGTTCGACAAAGGCGGGATCGGCTGGCGTGTCAGCAAAGATCACCACTGCGCGCGCCTGCCACAGAAACTCCGAAGGTTCGGCCTCACTCGCGGAAAGAACCCTCAGCTCGGCGGTGTTTGACGCGGCCGGTGTGCCGTCATTGCCGTCGTTGCGCGCCGCTGGTACCTCGCCGCGAACATACGGCCGATGCCCGTCAGCCTCGCCATCGGGCCGGGACCCCATCGCCGCAACCAGCGGCACCATCGCCAGAAAAATCAACCGTTTCAGTTTCATCACGCCCTCTTCTCTTCCTTCATATAAGAGCCCGGGCGCCGTGGGAAAGGATGCAAAATGAGCGAAAGCACGAAAGCTTCACTGGAAGAATGGCGCAGGCTGGCCAGCAAAGAGCTGAAAGGCGCCGATCCCGACGGCCTGACCTGGCACACGCTTGAGGGGATTGCGGTCAAACCGCTGTACACTGACGAGGATCTGAAGGGTGTCGATCATCTGGGCACCCTGCCGGGGATCGAGCCCTTTTTGCGTGGCCCGCGCGCAACGATGTATGCGGGCCGCCCCTGGACGATCCGGCAATATGCGGGGTTTTCGACTGCCGAGGAATCGAACGCCTTTTACCGCAAGGCGCTGGCGGCCGGTCAGCAAGGGGTCTCGGTCGCTTTCGACCTTGCCACCCATCGCGGCTATGACAGCGATCACCCCCGGGTCGAAGGAGATGTGGGCAAGGCGGGCGTTGCCATCGACAGCGTCGAGGATATGAAGATCCTGTTCGACGGCATCCCGCTAGACAAGGTCTCGGTCTCGATGACCATGAACGGTGCGGTGATCCCGGTTCTGGCGAATTTCATCGTCACGGGTGAGGAACAGGGCCATTCCCGCGCCGTCCTTTCGGGGACGATCCAGAACGACATCCTCAAAGAGTTCATGGTCCGCAACACCTATATCTATCCGCCCGAGCCTTCGATGCGGATCATTGCGGATATCATCGAATATACCTCGAACGAGATGCCGCGTTTCAACTCGATCTCGATCTCGGGCTATCACATGCAGGAGGCGGGCGCGAACCTTGTGCAAGAGCTGGCCTATACGCTGGCCGACGGACGCGAATACGTCCGCGCCGCCCTTAAACGGGGCATGGATGTGGACCAGTTCGCCGGGCGGCTGTCGTTCTTTTTCGCCATCGGCATGAACTTCTTCATGGAGGCGGCCAAGCTGCGCGCCGCGCGCCTGCTCTGGCACCGCATCATGAAAGAGTTCGATCCCAAGAAACCCTCCAGCCTGATGTTGCGCACCCATTGCCAGACCTCGGGCGTCAGCCTGCAAGAGCAGGACCCCTATAACAACGTCGTACGCACCGCCTATGAGGCGCTGGCGGCGGCGCTTGGCGGCACGCAATCGCTGCACACCAACGCGCTGGACGAGGCCATCGCGCTGCCGACCGAATTCAGCGCCCGCATCGCCCGTAACACCCAGCTGATCCTGCAAGAGGAAACCGGCATCACCCATGTCGTCGACCCCCTTGCAGGCAGCTATTATGTTGAAAGTCTGACCGCTGAGCTTGCAGAAAAGGCCTGGGCGCTGATCGAAGAGGTCGAGGCCATGGGCGGCATGACCAAAGCCGTCGCCTCGGGGATGCCCAAGCTGCGGATCGAGGAAACAGCCGCCCGCCGTCAGGCAATGATCGACCGGGGCGAAGAAGTGATCGTCGGCGTGAATAAATACCGGCTGACGAAAGAGGACCCGATCGACATTCTCGACATCGACAACATCAAGGTGCGCGAGGCACAGATCGCCCGCCTGAACCGCATCCGTACGACGCGGGACGAAACGGCCTGTCAGGCGGCTTTGGACGAGTTGACGCGGCGGGCGGAACAGGGCGGCAACCTGCTTGAGGCAGCGGTCGAGGCCGCACGCGCCCGGGCCAGCGTGGGAGAGATCAGCATGGCGATGGAAAAGGTGTTTGGCCGCCACCGGGCCGAGGTCAAGACATTGGCCGGCGTCTATGGCGCCGCCTATGAGGGCGACGACGAGTTCGCGCAGATCCAGCGCGACGTCGAGAAATTCGCCGAGGAAGAGGGCCGCCGCCCGCGCATGCTGGTGGTCAAGATGGGTCAGGATGGCCATGATCGCGGCGCCAAGGTGATCGCCACTGCTTTTGCCGATATCGGTTTTGACGTCGATGTGGGGCCGCTTTTCCAGACGCCCGAAGAGGCTGCTCAGGACGCGATCGACAATGACGTGCATGTGGTCGGCATCTCCAGTCAGGCAGCCGGGCACAAGACGCTGGCCCCGAAGCTGATCGCGGCGCTGAAGGATCAGGGGGCCGGAGATATTATCGTGATCTGCGGCGGGGTGATCCCGCAACAGGATTACGACTATCTGAAAAAGGCGGGCGTCAAGGCAATCTTTGGCCCCGGCACCAATATCCCGGCTGCCGCGCGCGATATCCTGACACTGATCCGCGAGGCGCGGGCGGCATAACAGCAGACGGCGGCGGGGTGTGCCTGCGCCCCGCCGCCCGGCAGGCAGAGGATGGAAAGGATCAGGTCATGGCGCTGCGCCCCGCGACGAATGAGGATATCCCGGCCCTTCTTGCCTTTTGGAACCCGTTGATCCGCGAAACGACGATCACCTTTTCCAGCGAGGAAAAGACGCCCGGCGGGCTGGCACGGATGATTTCGGGCCGACGCGCGGCGGGGCGCGAATTCCTTGTCGCCGATGAGGGGGGTGAGGTTCTGGGCCTGGCGACCTATGACCAGTTCCGGGGTGGTAACGGCTATGCCCATTGCATGGAACACAGTATCATTCTGGCCCCGGCTGCGCGTGGCCGCGGCCTGGCCCGGGCGTTGATGACTGCGGTCGAGGATCACGCCCGTAATGGCGGTGCTCATAGCATGATCGCCGCCGTCTCGGGCGAAAATGAGGTCGGGTTGGGCTTTCATCGCGCCGTCGGTTACCGGCAGGTCGGGGTTCTGCCGCAGGTCGGGCGAAAATTCGGCCGCTGGCTGGATCTGGTCCTGTTGCAGAAGATCCTATGACCCTGCCTTGCCTGTCGGCGGGGCCTGTGGAACACTCGCAGCCCGAAGACTCGGGGGCAGGATGAACGACGGGCGCAACGGCACGGTCAAGCAGATTATCTGCATCAAATGGGGTACGAAATTCGGCCCGGAATTTGTCAACCGCCTTTACGGTATGGTTGCACGCAATATCACCCCGCCCTTTCGGCTGTATTGCTTTACCGATGATGGCAGCGGCCTGCATCCTGATATCGCTGCGCGTCCCCTGCCCGAGTTCGAATATCAGGCTCCGGTCAACACAAAAGGCAAATGGCCCAAGTCGCGGCTATGGGGCGATCTGGGCGATGTGACAGGTGTGGTGCTGTTTCTGGATCTGGATGTCATCATCACCGGCAATCTTGATGATTTCTTTGCCTATGGCGACCCGGATGACACGGTTTTGGGGCTCAATCCGAATACTCCGCTGGAGAAAATGGGTCAGACCTCGGTTTATCGGATGCGGGTTGGAAAGCTGAAACCTTTGCAGGACATCTTTCGTGCCGACCCGCAGGCGGCGGCCGACAAGTTCAAATATGAGCAGCGCTTTGTGACCCGCAACGCTCCGGGCGGGGTGAAATTCTGGCCCAGGGGGTGGCTTGCGCATTTCCGCATGCATTGCGTGCCGAATTTCCCGCTGAACTATCTGCGCGAGGCGCGCATCCCGGACGGAACCCGCATCGTGATCTTTCCTGGCGACCTGAATCCGCCTGACGCGATCCTTGGCCGCTGGAGCGACAAGGACAGCCATCGCGCACCTCTGGACCACTTGCGTGCCACCTTTGACGGGCGTCGGCGTGAAAGCCTGTCGCGCCACCTGCGCCATTACCTTCTTCCTGTTTCATGGGTCAGTAAATTATGGCGCGAATAGGAGCCCCGCCCGAGACGCATTACACGCTGCCCTCGGATTTTTCTGCGGCACTTGGTCAATGTGTGGCAAGTTTTGGCTGGTTGGAAGAGATCATCAAGCGCACCATCTATGCGCTTGATCGCGCCCGTCTGGCAGACGATCTGACCGAAGAAGAGCTGCAGACCTGGCTTAGCCGGATGAGCAATCTTGCCGATGATTCCATGGGCACGTTGATCGAGCAGCTTGATGCCGCGATGCGCCGCCATCCCGGGCTGCGTGACCGTAACCGGATCACCGACCATCTGGGCGAGATCCGGCTGCATCGCAACCTGCTCTGTCATGCCTCGTGGCGACCGACCGAGGAAAGGGGGCGCTGGCATCCCGCCTTTGTCAACACAAAGGGCGATGTGCAACGCGACCCCCTTAGCGTCGATGATCTGAACCGCATCCGCGAAAACACGGTCGAGATCGGTGCCCGCGTGCTGCGCGTCATGCGGGCAACGGGTGTCCAGGGCTATTGGGCCGGCGACGACGAGGCCTAGCCAAGCGCGTTGCAAGCCCGTGTTTCATCCGCTAACACCTCTTGGTCCATAGATAAGAGTTTCGCATGTCCGCCCAGAATTTGGGGCAAAACGCCTCTCCGCTTCGTCTCGGCATCGCAGGTCTCGGGACGGTCGGCACCGGCACCGTCAAGATCATCCAGAAACATGCCGAGCTGCTTGGGCTTCGCGCTGGCCGACCCATCACCATTACTGCTGTCAGCGCCCGCGACCGGATGAAAAACCGCGACGTCGATCTGTCCTCTTACGCGTGGGAAGATGATGCCCGCGCGTTGGCGCTGCGCGAGGATGTCGATATCTTCGTCGAACTGATCGGGGGCGAAGAAGGCATTGCCCGCGAAGCGGTGCTGGCGGCGCTGAAGTCCGGCAAGGACGTGGTCACCGCAAACAAGGCGCTGCTTGCGATCCACGGCCAGGAGCTGGCCGGGCTGGCCGAGACGAATGGCCGCGTCCTGCGGTTCGAGGCAGCGGTGGCAGGCGGCATCCCCGTCATCAAGGCGATGACTGAATCGATGGCAGGCAATGAGATCCGCCGCGTCATGGGGGTCATGAACGGCACCTGCAACTACATCCTGACCCGGATGGAAAGCGCCGGCCTGCCCTATGAGACCGTCTTTGAAGAGGCACGCCAGCTTGGCTACCTAGAGGCCGACCCGACGCTTGACGTGGGCGGGATCGACGCCAGCCACAAGCTTGCGATCCTTGCCGCCATTGCCTTTGGCACCCGCCCAAGTTTTGACGCAGTCGAGATCGAGGGGATTGAGCGCGTCAGCATCGACGACATCCGCCGCGCCGCCGATATGGGCTATCGCATTAAACTGCTGGGTGTGGCGCAGATGACCGGGCGCGGGCTTGAACAGCGCATGTCGCCTTGTCTGGTCCCTGCTGACAGCCCGCTGGGGCAATTGCAGGGCGGTACCAACATGGTGGTGATCGAAGGCGACTCGGTCGGTCAGATCGTACTGCGCGGCGCAGGTGCGGGCGAAGGTCCGACCGCCAGTGCTGTCATCTCGGATGTGGTCGAAATCGCGCGCGGCGTGCGTATTCCCAGCTTTGGCCAGCCCGCAGCCAGGCTGTCGGTTCCGCAACCGGCCCGGACGGCGGTGCCGGCGGCTTATTACATCCGCCTGCAACTGACCGACAAACCCGGAGCGCTGGCCAAGGTTGCCGCGGTCCTGGGCGATTCCGGTATCTCGATCGACCGGATGCGGCAATATGGCCACTCGGGTCATGAAGGCATCGCGCCGGTGCTGATCGTCACCCACAAGACCACGCCCGAGGCTATCGACCACGCAATCGAGGCCCTGCCCCGCACCGGCGTGATCGCAGGCGAGCCGGTCGAGTTGCGAATCGAAGAGGTCTGAGGGGGCCCGGCCTATGCGCCGGGCTTACCCCCCTTCGTCCGGCATGGCCTCAGGTCGTGCCCAGATGGCGTAGCCCGTGTGTCACATCGGCGCGCACGGCCAGCCGCAGACCCGGTTCATCGCCCGCGCGCAGTGAGGCGAGGATCATGCGGTGATGGCGCGGCGGCTCATTGCGTTTGACCCGGCCATATAGCGCCCGCATCGTCGGTCCCAGTTGCAGCCAGACCGTCTCGACGATGGCAAGCATCGCCGGGGCCTGCGCACGCAGGTAAAGCAGGCGATGAAATTCAAGATTGGTGCGGATATAGCCGATGGCGTCATGGCTTTCTGCGGCCTCGCCAATAGCGGCGTTGATGACTGCCATACGCTCGATCAGCGCCTGATGGGCGCGCGGCAGCGCGCGTGAGGCCAGTTCTGGCTCGATCAGGCCGCGCAGCGCCGCCAGCTCTTCGATCCGCTCGACCGACAGTTCCGGCGTGGCGATACGTCCCGATGACGATAGCGACAGTGCCCCTTCGGCTACCAGCCGCCGCACCGCCTCGCGCGCGGGTGTCATCGAGACGCGATGCTCGGCGGCGATGCCGCGCAGGGTCAGCGCCTGACCGGGCGGCAGTTCGCCCAGCATGATGCGCTGACGCAGGTTACGATACAGCCGCTCATGGGCCGAGGTTTCCGAGGAACGCGAAGGACTCATGCCCGCATGTGATCACAAACGGGGCCGCCGTCAAGGCAAAGGAGCGACCCTTTCAGCCACGAAAACGCCATGCCTGCAACTCATGGCCATGGGCGCGCAGCCAGGCGCGTTGCCGGGCGTAATCAGGCCGCAGGCGGGCGGTCGCGGCCCAGAAGGCTGGCGAGTGGTCCATATGCGCCAGATGCGCGACCTCATGCGCTGCGACATAGTCCAGTACTTCGGGTGGGGCCATGGCAAGGCGCCATGAAAACATCAGCCTGCCGTCATGGGTGCAGCTGCCCCAGCGCGAGCGGGTGTCACGCAGGACCAGCGCCTGAAAGCCGCGTCCCAATGCCGCAGCATGACGGTCGCAGGCGGGTGCCAGCCGCGCCTGTGCCAGATGTTTCAGAAATGCCTCAACCACCACTCCGGCCGGGCGGTGTTCGGGGACAAGGATTGCGTCCCCGGCCAGCTCGATCCGCCGCGTCGCTGCCGGGACGATGCGCCGCAACCGCCCCTCGACAGGCAATAGCGCGCCGGGTTCGGCCAGCTGCAGGGGCGGCATCCCTGCGCGCGTATTGCGCAGCCACTCGGCTCGCGATTCGGCAAAGGCACGGCCTGCAGCTAGGCTGGCGCGGCTGGGCAGGGTCAGGACCACCTCGCCCCCCGCCCGTGTAACGCGCAGCGTCATGCGTCGCGCCCGGGCCGAACGGCGCAACGTCACGGGAATGTCGCCTCCGACCAGAATCCTGTCCATGATTTATCGCATCTTGCCAAGCATTGCCTCTGGCCCCATGTTTCCCCTGCACCACCTCTGCCCTGCAAGGGGGAAAAGGCTTTGACAGCCTGTTCCGGCTGTGGCAGGGGACAGCGGATTTAGCTGAACGCGGCAGAAAGAGAACACCATGCCCAAAGAGGAATGGGGCACGAAACGCCTTTGCCCCCATTGCGCCACGCGCTTTTACGATCTGACTAACGATCCGATGACCTGCCCCGCCTGCGGGGCCGAGTTCACGGTGGAAAGCCTGAGCAACGGCCGCACACGCTCGCTGATCGCGGAAAAGACCGCCTCGCGCGATGACGATCAAACGGATCTGGTTGTTGACGACGATCTGGACGATGACGCCGATGCCGGCGATCTGGATGACGATCTGCTGGATGATGACGATGACGACGGCGACGTGTCGCTGGATGACATCGCCGATGTGCCGGACAATGACGACGAGTAAGCGTCGCTGACCATATTGGGGCCCCGGTCCCGGCCATGTGCCGGATCGGGGCCTTTTCTTTTGCCTGTTGTCCAAGGCCCAGACTGCATGAGGATCATCGACCGACAGGCCATGCGGGCCATTCTGCTGACACCCGGGGACCGGGTGTTGCTGATGCGTGTCGATTACGGCGGCGGCGATTGGTGGATCACTCCCGGCGGCGGCGTTGAGCCGGGTGAGACGCCCGAAGAAACCCTGCGCCGCGAACTGGCCGAAGAGTTGGGCTTTACCCTGCCCGCCCTTGGCCCTTTGGTCTGGAAACGGCAGGTCATGATGACCCTGCACCAGCACCGCTGGCGGCAGTCCGAGGACTACTTTCTGATCGAGACCCCGGAATTTGTGCCCCGGGTACTTAACGCGCCCGAGGCCGCCACCTTTCGTGAGTTCCGCTGGTGGAGCCCGCCTGAATTGCGCCACACCTCCGAGAGGATAGCGCCTGCCGGGCTGCTGCGCATCATTCTCGACTACCGGGAATGCGGTCCGCCAAATGGTCCACTGCATCTCGAAATTGTCGAGAATTAATCGCTAACCAGTGTAACTATCATCGAAAAACTCCAGCTCCAGCTGAACGGCCCGGCGGAAAAAGTCCCGTGCCTGATCCGCCCCCTGTGAGCCGACGCGATTAAGTTCCTTTTTCAGGAACGCGACAAAATCGCGGAAAAAGGGATTATCGTGCAGGGTAATCCACTCGGCATGGACAAAATTCGGGGGCAGCGGTTGGGGCGCACGGCTTGCCCAGTCAAGATATAGACCTTCGGCCACATTCAGCACTGCCAGCACCGCTGGATAGCTGCGCGTCGCAGCAGCCTCGCGCATCAGGGCCTGAAAACCCGTGGTTGGCGCGCTGTCGGGGATCTGCGCACGAGCCTCGGCGCTGACCCCCAGCGCATCAAAGGCGCGCAGGAAATAATCATTTTCATCCCCTGAGACCATGCCGGCAAAGCGGCCAAAGCGCAGGCGCGATTCGAACCGGTCTGCCGAGGCGATTGCCGCCCCAAGAAGCGTCAGAAAAGCATCCAGAAAGCGGTGATCCTGCACCAGATAGCGCGCCATGACCGCATCGCTGATCTCGCCCGTGCAAAGCTCGCGCACAAAGCGGTGATTCACGGCGGCATCCCATTGGGCAACGGTTTCCTGGCGCAAGGTTTCAAAAAAGGTTTCGGTCATCGCATCCTCTTTGGCGGGGGCAAGACCGGATAGTCGGACGGCCTCGCAGTGGGGCCGGCAAAGGGCGGGCAGATGACGGGCTGGTCCCTTCCCATCCCTTCGCCGGCATGATCCGGATCAGGTTCAAAGGGTCGCCGCGCCGCGCAGTATATGCGCCAGCAGCCTCTCAGCCCCTTGCCGGGACACCCCCTGGTGCGCGACAGGTTAGCCGGGTCGGGAGGGGCTGTCACGCATCGTCCGGATCGCCCGCGCGCAGGCCAGCACACAGGATCGTGAGCCGGGATCAAGGACTTGCCCGCGTGGCGGGGTGGCATTCCGACTTGCAGCCCGGGGCCAGATGTTATCCTGTTGCGACATGGCGGGCTTACCCGCACGCAGGCAGGATCGGGACCATGACGACAGGCGAAATGCCGAAACCGACAAGCGCGACAGCACCGAACCCCACCGCCGCGTTGCGGCAAGGCCAGAAACAGGTCGGGCTGCGCCTGCACCGCCCCCCCCTGCTGACCAATATATCGGCTGCGCGTTGGCTGCTGCTCGCTATCGTGGCGGCTTCGGTCTATTTCTTTCACGGCTTTCTGGTGCCTGTGTTGGCCGCCTCGGTCATCGCGCTGGCAAGTTGGCCCCTGCGCGACCGCGCGGCATTTCAGCTCAATCTCGGCCGGACCGGAGCGGCGACGCTTCTGGTGCTGGTACTGGTCTGCTTTCTGCTGATTCCCATCGCCATGGCGCTGATCTATGCCTTTCGGGAGCTGCGCGACTGGATCAACTGGGCGATTATGATCAACAGTTCTGGCGCACCAACCCCGGCATGGATGGTTGAGCTGCCCCAGATCGGAGACTGGCTGGACGAGAACTGGCAGAACTATGTCGGCCGCCCGGGCGGCATCAGCGAGATCGTGCAGCTGGTCAGCGGCTCGAATATCGGGGCTATCTATCGCGGTGCGGTGACAGCCGGAACGCTGGCCTTTCATCTGGCCCTGACGCTGCTTTTCATGCTGATTACGCTGTTCGTGCTTTACCGCGACGGAGATCGGATTGTCGCCCAGATCGACCAGGTCGGCCGGCGCATCCTGCCCGACCGGTGGGAGCGGCTGTCGCGCGTTGTGCCTGCAACCATCAGCTCGACAGTGACCGGCATGACCCTGATTGCGATTGGCGAAGGTGTGGTGCTGGGGCTGGCCTATTGGCTGGCTGGTGTCCCCTCACCCGTGACATTTGGCGTCATCACCGGCTTTATGGCGCTGATCCCGGGTGGCGCACCGCTGTGCTTTACCCTTGTCTCGGCCTATCTTGCTGCCAGCGGCTCGCCCGTAGCGGGGGCGGCGCTGTTTTTATGGGGCACTTGCGAGCTTTTCGTAGTCGATAAGACCATCCGCCCGGTCTTGGTCGGAGGACCGGTCAAGCTGCCCTTCCTGCCGACGTTTTTCGGCCTGATCGGCGGGGTCAAGACCATGGGTATCGTGGGTTTGTTTGTCGGCCCGGTGCTGATGGCGCTGCTGGTATCAATCTGGCGGGAATGGCAGCGCGAACTGGCCGAAGAGGAACAGCGGCAGGCCGCCCGCATCGAGTGAAACGGAAAACAGGCATGAGAAAAGGGCGGGACATCTTGTCCCGCCCTTTTGCTATTCAGATCCTTCCCGGATCATTCGGTGGGCGTGACCACCGGTTCTTCTTGCGGCGGGCTGGCCAGCGTTTCCGGCAAGGGCGTCAGCGTCACCCCCGCATTGGCCCCAAGGGGCTGGCCGTCGCGGTTCGTCTGGACCGGCGCAGGGGTTTCACCCGGCTGCAAAGCCCCCTGAACATCGCCCTCATCCGCCGCCTCGGTGGCAGCAGCAGCCGGGGGAGGCAGCGGCACCGGGCGGGCGTTCTCTGCACCATCCGAACGCAGATAGTCAAAGAACTCGCCCTCGGGTTTGATAACCAGCGAGCTGTTCTCGCCCTTCAGCGCACGCTCGTAAGAGGTCATCGAGCGGGTGAAGGCAAAGAATTCAGGGTCGCGGCCGAAAGCATCGGCATAAATCGCGTTACGACGGGCATCGGCCTCACCCCGGATCACCTCGGCCCGCTTGCGCGCCTCGGAGGTCAGCTCGACCACGGTACGGTCGGCAGCGGCGCGGACGCGCTGCGCGGCCTCACCACCACGGGCGATCTCATCAGCCGCTTCACGCTCACGCTCGGCCCGCATCCGGGCATAGGTGGCGGTCAGGTTCTGCTCGGGCAGATCGGTGCGGGTCAGACGCACGTCAATGACCCGGATGCCCAGATCTTTGGCATCTTCGCGCGCAAGGTCGCGGATGCGGTTCATCAGCGGGGTCCGGTCATCAGACAGAACAGTGGTTGAGGGGACCGAACCCAGCACCTGACGGATGGCATTGGTCACGATCGGTTCAAGCCGGCGCTGAGCGAACTCGATACCGCCTGCGCCTACCGCGCGGCGGAACTGCACGACATCGGTAATCTGCCAGCGTGCAAAGGCGTCGACGACCAGACGGCGGTCATCAAGAGGCGTCACCTCCATCGGCGGGGTCGGCAGGCCAAGGATGCGGGCGTCGTATTTCACCACATTGTCGAGGAAAGGCACCTTGATGCCCAGACCGGGCTCTTCGCGCACCTCGACCACCTCGCCAAAGCGCAGGACCAGCGCCTTTTCACGCACATCGACGATATAAAGCGCAGCGACGACCAGAACAGCCACCACGACCAGAAACGGCAGAGCCAAAAGCGAAATGGCGCGATTCATTACTGGTTCCCTCCGCCGGTATTGGTATTGGCAGAGCCGGGCGCCCTGCTGCGCAGCTGATCCAGCGGCAGATAGGGCACGACGCCCTGCCCGCCTTCGCCATCCAGAATGACCTTATTCACGCCGCCAAGGATTTTCTCCATGGTTTCCAGATACATCCGGCGGCGCGTAACTTCAGGCGCCTTCACATATTCTGCATAGACCGAGTTAAAGCGCGCGGCCTCACCCTCGGCTGTGTTCACTGCCTCGGCGCGATAGGCCTCGGCACGTTCAATCACGGCGGCAGCCTCACCCCGGGCGCTTGCAAGCACGCGGTTGGCATAGGCATCGGCCTCTTTCTCAAGCCGGTCGCGTTCCTGCTGGGCGGCCTGCACTTCGCGGAAACTGTCGATGACCTCGCGCGGCGGGTCGGCGCGGTCAAGGTTGACGCGCAGCACGTTGATCCCCGCCTCATAGTCGTTCAGCGTGTTCTGCACCGCAAGTTTCAGGTCGTCGGCAATGGCACCCCGGTCGCGGTTCAGGATCGGCGCCAGTTCCGACCGTGCCACGATGTCGCGCATCGCCGATTCCGAGACGGCGCGGATCGTGTCTTCGGGGTCGGCGAGGTTGAAAAGGAATTTCTCGGGGTCCGAGATGTTCCAGACCACCTGATATGCCATATCCACGATGTTCTGGTCGCGAGTCAGCATCAGCCCCGAATCCATCGGACCTGCCCGGCCGGTGCCGATTTCGGTCGTCCGCTCACCCGAGACCTGCACGACCTCGGCGGTGACAAAGGGCCAGGGCGCAAAGTTCAGGCCCGGCTCACCCGTGCCGACCGGCTTGCCGAACAGCAGCTCGACTGCGCGTTCCTCGGGCTTGACGGTGTAAAAGCTGGTAAAGACCCAGACCGCGACCACTGCAAGCGCCGCCAGGCCCCAGGCACCGCGGCTCATCTGGAACTGGGGGCCTTGCGGGCGGCGCGGTCCGCCGCCGCGATTGCCACCCGAGCCGCCTTTGCCGCCCATCAGCACGCGCAGCCGGTCCTGACCCTTGCGCACCAGCTCTTCGATTTCGGGAATCTGGTCGCCGCGTTGAGGGCCTTGCGGCCGGTTGTCCCTGCCGCCCCCTGCGCTGCCCCAGGGGCGCTGACCGCCCCCTTGCGGCGGCTCTTTGCCGCCCTTGCCGTCATCTCCGCCGCCGCCCCAGGGGCCTTGTGGTGCCATGCGTCTCGTGCCTCGTTCTATGTCTGTCTGGTTGAAACTGGTGCCTTGGGCCGAAAAATCAAGCCGATGCGGCAGGTTTGTCAGTCTTTTCCACCCCGACCCGGCGCGAGGGTTTGCGCATGGTCACAAGCTCTTCGGCAAGTGTCGGGTGCACGGCGATGGCTGCGTCAAAGTCGGCCTTGGTCGCGCCCATGCCCATCGGCACCGCAACCATCTGGATCATCTCGCCTGCCTCGGGGCCAAAGATGTGACAGCCAAGCACCCGGTCGGTTTCGGCATCGACGATCAGCTTCATCACCGCCCGCGCATCCGACCCCGCAAACAGTGAACGCATTGGCCGGAAGCTAGCGACATAGATGTCAGCGGGGCCGATGGCCGCGGCCTCTTCCTCGGTCACACCTATGGTCGCCAGCTCATGCGGGCGGGTATAGACGGCGCTGGCTACCAGCCGGTGATCGACCTTGCGGGGACGCGCACCAAAGACCGTATCAGCAAAGCTGTGTCCTTCGCGGATCGCCACCGGGGTCAGATTCACGCGGTCGGTCACATCGCCCACGGCATAGATCGAGGGGACCGAGCTTTGCGACCACTCGTCCACAACGATTTCGCCTTTGCGACCAAGGCGGACGCCAGCCTCTTCGAGCCCAAGCCCCTTGGTATAGGGTGCGCGACCGGTCGCAAACATCACTGCGTCAAAGACCTCGCTGCTGCCGTCCTCGAAACCGACGCGGACGGCCGCACCTTCGCGATCCAGTCGCGCCGGATTGGTGTTCAGCCGCACGTCGATGCCGACGGTACGCAGCTGTTCGGTGACATGGCGGCGCATCTCATCGTCAAAGCCGCGCAGGACCGCATCGCCGCGATAGGCAAGGACAGTCGCGCTGCCAAGACCCTGCAGGATGGTGGCGAATTCGCAGGCGATAAAACCGCCCCCCACCACCAGCACCCGACCCGGAAGCCGATCGAGCGTGAACAGATCGTCCGAGATCAGCCCCAGCTCTTTGCCCGGAATATCAGGACGCTGCGGCCGGCCGCCTACGGCAATAAGGATATGTTTGGCGGTCAGGCGCTGACCGTCCGCCAGTTCGACCGTATGCGCATCATGCAGCCTTGCGCGCTGCATATGAACCTCGACCCCCGCATTCGACAGGCCCGAGGAATATGCGCCCTCCAGCCGGTCCAGTTCGCGTTCAAGCTTGCCGTGAAAGCTGGTCCAGTCAAAGCTGCCCTCGCCAGCACCCTGCCAGCCATAGCCGCGCGATTCTGTCGCTGCGGCGCCGGCTTGCGAGGCAAAGATCATCAGCTTTTTCGGCACACAGCCGCGAATGACGCAGGTACCGCCCATACGGCTTTCTTCAGCCAGCCCCACCCGGGCACCGTATTCGCCCGCCGCGATGCGCGCTGCGCGCACCCCGCCCGAGCCGCCGCCGATAACGAAAAGGTCGTAATCGAATTTCATTCCTTGTCCTCACGCCGCAGTGTGACCACCGAACCATCAGGCCGGCCGATGATCGCCAGTTGGCAGATATTCAGGAAAAGCCCGTGTTCAACCACTCCGGCAATTGCCGAAAGTTCGGCCGCCAGTGCCTCAGGGTCGGGAATGGCCTCAAGCGCGAGGTCAAGGATCAGATTGCCCTCATCCGTGCGCAAAGGTTCTTCACCGCGTTTGCGCAACAGGATCGGGCGCGGCCAAAGCGAAAGCCGTTCAAGCGCACGCTGGATCAGGGTGCGCGTCGCCTGCCAGCCAAAGGGAATCACCTCGACCGGAAGATGAAACTGGCCCAGTTGCTCGACAACCTTGTTCTGGTCAGCGATCACCACCATGCGGTTGGACGCGGTGGCGACGATCTTTTCGCGCAGATGCGCA
Organism: Paracoccus sp. TRP; assembly: GCF_000185925.1. Classification (NCBI taxonomy): domain Bacteria; kingdom Pseudomonadati; phylum Pseudomonadota; class Alphaproteobacteria; order Rhodobacterales; family Paracoccaceae; genus Paracoccus; species Paracoccus sp. TRP. The sequence goes on from NZ_AEPN01000015.1 coordinate 34,905, forward strand.
GCACCGCCGCCCTTGATCAGGTTCAGATCGGGATCAACCTCATCCGCCCCGTCGATGGTCAGATCAAGCCAGCCGATCTCATCCAGCTCTTCGACTTGCAGGCCAAGGCTGGTCGCCTGCTCGGCCGTCGCTTTCGAGGTGGCGGCGCATCGCAGCGAAAACCCCTCGGCTTTTACCCGTTCGGCCAACCGGCGCACAAAGACTGCGGCGGGCGAGCCGGTCCCAAGCCCAAGCCGCATCCCCGGCTCGACCAGTGCCACGGCGGCCCGGGCGGCAGCATCCTTGGAAAGATCGGCAATCGAGGGATCGGTCATCGGCAATTGTCCTTGGCAGAGGTTCACGCTTGGCGTCCTTATACGCAGAACTCTGGGCGTGGGCCACACTTGCTGCACCCCAAAAGGCGCAACGAAAAGCCCGACGGTCGGCGATTGCCTCGCGCGGGCGGCTGACCTAAAGCTGGCCAACATGACGATACCCGCCACATATGCCGCCATCATCACCGCCGCTGGCCGCGGCACCCGCGCCGGGGACGGTCCGCCCAAGCAATGGCGCCGCCTTGCCGGACAAAGCGTCATCGCGCGCAGCATCGCCGCCTTTTCCGGCTTTTCGCGCATCGTCGTGACCCTTGCGCCCGAGGATATGGCGCACGGTGTGGCCGAGCTTGCCGGACCAGTGGTGCTGGTCGCGGGCGGTGCCACCCGATCCGAAAGCGTGCGCGCCGCACTGGAAAGCCTTGAGGGCAGCGGCGTGACCCATGTGCTGATCCATGACGGCGCCCGGCCGCTTGTCTCAGCCCCGGTGATCAAGGCGGTGGTCGCTGCGCTTGAATCTGGCGCCCCGGCTGCCGCCCCGGCCCTGCCCGTCACCGATGCGCTGTGGCGCGCTGAGAAAGGCCATGTCACCGGCACCGCCAGCCGCGAGGGGTTGTTTCGCGCCCAGACCCCGCAGGGTTTCGCGCTTGATGCAATTCTTGCTGCCCATCGCGCCCATCCCGAAGGTGCGGCGGATGATGTGGAACTGGCGATCCGCGCCGGTCTGCCTGTTACCGTGACGCCGGGCGATGACGATAATCTGAAACTCACCTGGCCCGAGGATTTTGCCCGGGCCGAACGTATCTTGGGGGACGGAATGGACATTCGCCTTGGCAACGGGTTCGACGTACATGCCTTTACCGGGGGCGATCACGTCTGGCTGTGCGGGGTGAAAATCCCGCATGACAAAGCGTTGCTTGGCCATTCGGATGCCGATGTGGGGATGCATGCGCTGACCGACGCGATCTATGGCGCATTGGCCCAAGGCGATATCGGGCGGCATTTCCCGCCCTCGGACCCGCAATGGAAAGGGGCTGAGAGCCATATCTTTCTGCGCCATGCCGCAATGCTGGCGCGCCAGATGGGCTATGAGATTTCTAACGTCGACGTGACGCTGATCTGCGAACGGCCCAAGGTCGGCCCTCACGCCGGGGCGATGATGCTGCGCCTGTCCGAGATCATCGGAATCGAGGCCCATCGGGTCAGCGTCAAGGCCACCACCTCGGAGCGGCTGGGCTTTACCGGGCGCGAGGAAGGCATCGCCGCCATTGCCACCGCCACGCTGATCAAGGGCGCGCCATGAAGCATCTGATCGCAACTTTCTTTGGCATCGGCCATCTGCGCCCCGCGCCCGGCACCTGGGGTTCCGCCGCGGCAGTGGTGCTGGGCGTCGCGGCTTATGAGCTGATCCACCCGATGCTGATCCCGGCGGGCTTTGCTCTTGCAACCCTGCTGGGCTTTTGGGCCTTGCCCGCCGTCCTTGCGCAAAGCGCCGACGGCGACCCGTCGGAGGTGGTGATTGACGAGGTTGCCGGCCAATGGCTGGCGATGTGCTTTACAGTGATCCCGCTTGCGCGGCACGGGGTTTCGATCCTTGATGCATGGCCGGGGTTTGTCGTGCCCTTCCTGCTGTTTCGCCTTTTTGACATATGGAAACCGTGGCTGGTCGGACGTGCCGACCGGCGTGGCGGCACCGTCGGGGTAATGCTGGATGACCTGTGGGCCGGGTTGTTTGCCGGGCTGGTTTCGGTCATCCTTGCCGGGATTTATCATGCGGTGCTGGAGCCGATGTTGTGACCGACCCTGCCCCTGTCGATCCTGCCGATGTTCTTGAGCTTGCCCGCCGGCGAGGGGTGATGATCGCCACTGCCGAAAGCTGCACCGGCGGGCTGATCGCCGGGCGGCTGACCGATGTGCCGGGGTCGTCGGATGCGGTGGATCGGGGCTTTGTGACCTATTCCAACGCCGCCAAGATCGAGATGCTGGGCATCCGCCCCGAGACGCTTACCGTCCATGGAGCGGTCAGCGAAGAAATCGCGGCCGAGATGGCGGCGGGCGCGCTGGCCCGCTCTCAGGCCGGGGTTGCGGTCGCCGTCACCGGGATTGCCGGGCCGGGAGGGTCCGAGCATAAGCCCGAGGGCCGGGTCTGCTTTGGCATCGCCGATGCACAGGGCGTGCGGACCGAAACGGTCGAATTTGGCCCGCGCGGCCGCGATGCCGTACGCGCCGCCACGGTCCGCCATGCGCTGGCGCTGCTTAGCGCTGCGCTTTCCTAGGCCAGCACCTGCAGGGCGGCACTGACGTCCTCGGGGCGCGTATCCCAGCCACAGACCAGACGGATCGAGACCGGCTCATCGGCCAGGGCGCTCTGGGTGTGCGGCCACAGGTGATATGCAATCCCGCTGGCGCGGGCGCGGTCATGCAGCTCTGCCGGAATGGTGGCAAAGACGGCGTTGCTTTCGACGCGCTGGTCGATGCTGACACCGGGCAGACGCGCCAGCCCCAGAGCCAGCTCACTGGCCATGGCATTGGCGTGACGGGCCAGATCCAGCCACAGATCGCCCTCCAGCCAGGCGAGCATCTGCGCCCCCAGATAACGGTGCTTCGAGATCAGCGCCCCGGCACGTTTGCGGCGAAATTCGAACTCTTCGGACCGGGCGGGATCAAAGATCAGCACCGCCTCGACTGCCATACAGCCGTTCTTGGTACCACCGAGTGAGAGGATATCGACCCCTGCCCTCCAGGTCAGATCAGCGGGCGAAACATCAAGCGCGGCCAATGCATTGGCAAACCGCGCCCCGTCCATATGCACGCCCAGACCTTTGGCGTGGGCGACGGCGGTCAGCGCCTCGACCTCGGCCGGGGAATAGACCGTTCCCCATTCGGTGGCGTTGGTCAGGGTCAGCGCCGCGTTCTCTCCGGCATGAACGGCATCGCGACCATGAACATGCAGCGCTTCGGAAAGCGACTCGGGCGTCATCTTGCCGCCCGTCCCCGGAACAGGCACCAGCTTGGCACCCGCGGTAAAGAACTCGGGCGCGCCGGTTTCGCTGGTCTGCACATGGGCATCGGGATGGCAAAAGATCTTGCCCCAGCCCGGCGACAGCATCGACAGCGCCAGCGCATTGGCAGCCGTGCCTGTGGTCACGAAATGAACCGCCGCGTCGGGGGCGTCAAAAAGCCCGCGTAGCCGATCCTGAGCCGCCAGCGTCACGCTGTCCTGACCGTAGGATGGCACATGGCCTTCGTTTGCAGCAGCCAGCGCCGCCATGATGCGGGGATGGACGCCGCCCGCATTGTCCGAGGCAAAATTCATGCCAGATCCTCGATGATATGTTCGTCCCAGTCGTCTTCGGTCACCGTCAATTCGCTGACCGTCCAGCCGCGCACCGATGCCCCGGCAAGATGGACCGATTCGGGATCGCCCGAGATAAGATAGTGCCAGTCGTAAAGCGGCTTGCCCTCGGCCCGCAGCCGATAGGCACAGGTCGCGGGCAGCCACCAGGCGATCTCGGCCAGCTTCTTGGGGGTCAGGACCACGCAATCGGGCACATAGTCATGGCGGTTCGGATAGCTCATGCAGCGGCAGGTCTCGCCATCCAGCAGCCGGCAGGCGACGCGAGTGAACGCCAGTTCGCCCGTGTCCTCATATTCGATCTTGTTAAGGCAGCATTTGCCGCACCCGTCGCACAGCGCCTCCCACTCCTCGGAATCGAGGGAATCAAGGGGCTGCTCCCAGAACCGCGGGCGCATCAGCGCGTCGCCAGGATCTCGCGCGCCTGGGCACTGTCGCGGTCCATTTGCGCGATCAGCGCCTCAAGACTGTCAAACTTTGCCTCGGGGCGCAGATATTCAACCAGCGCGACCGACAGGTGCTGACCATAAAGATCAGCCGCGAAATCAAAAAGATGAACTTCCAGATTGGGCCGGTTTTGACCAAACATGGGCCGCACGCCAAGGCTTGCCACGCCTTTGTAACTGCCGCGATCAGCCCCGGTCAGCACATCGACCAGCACAGCGTAAATGCCAAGTGCAGGCAGGTGCAGCCCGTCCACCGCCATATTGGCGGTCGGATAGCCAAGGTCACGGCCGCGCTTGTCGCCATGCAGCACCTCGCCGTCGATACGGTGCCAATGGCCAAGCATACGCTCGGCATCGCGGGTGCGGCCGGCGGCCAGCGCCTTGCGGATCTCGGTCGAGCTGTATTCGACCTCGCCATTGCCGATCAGCGGCGCCACGGTGACCCCAAAACCAAGCTCTTGCCCCAGTTGTGTCAGGGTCTGGGCGTTGCCCGAACGTTGGCGGCCAAAGCAGAAATCCTCACCGACGGTGACATGGCGCACGCCAAGGCCCTGTACCAGTACCTCACGCGCAAAAGCCTCGGGCGACAGACCGGCCAGAACGGCGTCAAAGGGCAGCTGATACAGATGTTCGACCCCCAGCCGCGCCAGCCGGTTCGCCCGCGATTCCGCGTTCATCAGCCGGAATGGCGCGGCGTCGGGAAAGAAGAATTCGCGCGGATGCGGCTCAAAGGTGATGATGCCCAGGGGCGCATCGCAGGCGGCACGAGCCGCGTCGATAACCGAGCGATGCCCCAGATGAACGCCGTCGAAATTGCCCATGGCGACAGTCGCCCCGCGGGCATCGAGCGGCAGAGCTTTCCAGTCGTTATGGATGCGCAATCAGGCCCCCGCCGGGCCGGCGACCGGCCCTGTCTCAGTCGAATTTGCGGCTTGGCGCCAGAACGACCGCCTCGCCTTTCAGGACGACCGTATCACCGACAAGGCAGCGGGTTGCAAGGGTCACGCGGCGCTTTGCGTGATCGATTGCCTCAACCGACACCTCGGCGCGGACCAGATCACCCGGTCGGACCGGCGCCATGAACTTAAGCGTCTGGCCCAGATAGACCGTGCCATGACCGGGCAATTGCTCACCAATCACGGCCGAGATCAGGCCAGCAGTCAGCATCCCGTGTGCGATGCGGCCCTGAAAGATCGTGTCCCGGGCATAGGAATCGTCCAGATGCACCGGATTTCGGTCGGTCGAGATCTGGGCGAACATCTCGATATCCTCGTCGGTGACTACCTTCTGCAGGTAGCGCATCATCCCGACTTCAAGATCCTCGATGACGATCGTGCCGCGCGGAAGGTTGTCCAGCATCATTCAATGCTCCCGATGAGTGGCTGTATGCTGCATAGCAGCAACGCACCGGGCGCGCAAGAAAATAACGCTCGACCACAAAAAGAGGACCGATTATTACCCGCTCAGCGCAGCCTGCCGATGCTATAGGTCGGATCCTGCGCGCGCAGGGCCAGCCATTCCTGCAGCCGCGCAGGCTCGGGGTTTTCGACATCGGGGCCAAACTGATCAAAAGCAAGGCCGCCGGTCACGAACAGCGCATCCAGCCCCTCACCCACGGCGCCCGAGATATCGGTCGCGATTCCGTCCCCGATCACAAGGATCCTGGCCCTGTCGTCCAGTCCGAGCCTGCGCCGAGCAAGGTCGTAGATCGGTGGATGCGGCTTGCCGAAATACAGCGAGGTGCCGCCCAGATCTTCGTAAAGCTCGGCCAGTGCACCGGCGCAGTAAAGCCGCTTTTCGCCCAGATCGACCACCACATCAGGGTTGGCGCAAAGCAGCTTGAGCCCGCGTTCGCGCGCCAGCATCAGCCGGGCGCGATAATCGTCAGGTACCTCAGTCAGATCATCAAAAAGGCCGCAGCAGACGATGCCTTCGGCCTTGTCCAGCTCGACCCTCTGGATCGGAGGGGCGTCGCGCCATTCCTCGGGGATATCGGTGAAAAACCCCTCGTCCTTGGGCTGAGAGATGGCCCAGACGCGGCGGCCGACAGCGCCGGCAAACATCGCATCCTGTGCCGCATCGCCCGAGGTGACGATCATGTCCCATGCATCGCGGGGCACGCCCATACCGTCCAGCTGCTCGGCCACGTATTTGCGCGGCCGCGGCGCATTGGTCATCAGGACCACCCGCCCGCCCCTGGCGCGAAAGCCCTGCAAGGCGGCGACGGCGGCCGGATAGGCCTCAACGCCGTTGTGCAGGCACCCCCAAAGATCGCAGAACAGGACATCGTAATTCAGTGCGATCTCGTCGAGCGCGCGGATGATCTGGGTCATGAAAACGGCCTTTTGGGGTCAGACGGCCAGAGCCGGAATGATCTGTTTTTTGCGCGACATGACGCCGGGCAGCACGACGGTATCGCCGGTCACGGTGGCGCCAAAGCTTTTTTCAGCGACCCGTCTGACAAAATCGTTCGGGACCAGCAGCGTCGCCTCTTCGTTCAGGATATCGACGACGAAAAGCAGCACCTCATCCGCACCATCCGCGGCGGCAACGTTGGGCATGGCGGCCATCAGCGCGGCCTTGCGGTCCAGCAGCACCTGGGGCGCAGTGGTTTCCAGCACCGAAACGCGCAGCTGCCTGCCACCCAGTTCATATTCCTTGCTGTCCATGCGCAGCAGCGCCTCGTCGGTAAAGGCCGACACATCCGACTTGGCTGCAAACATCTCGGCCGCATATTCGGGGATCGGGATACCAAGGTCCTTGGCCAGTTTCTCGGCCACAAAACGGTCGTGCGGCGTGGTGGTCGGGCTGCGGAATTCAAGCGTGTCCGACAGGATGCAGGTCAGCATCGCGCCTTTGATTGCACGCGGTGCACGGGCCAGATCCTCGTCGCCGATCAGGTCATGCATGATAGTCGCGGTGCAGGCCAGCGGACGGATGGTGATATTGATCGGCAGGCGGGTGCGGATGCCGCCGGCCAGCAGGTGGTGGTCGATGATTTCGATCACATCGGCCTCGGCCAGCGAATCGGGCAGTTCGGCGGGGTTGTTGGTGTCCACGATCACGCATTGATCGCCAGCCGCGACGTCCGGGATGATCTCGGGCTTATCAAGATTCCATTTCGACAGCATCCAGGCGGCCTCGGTGTTCGGCTCGCCCTGCAACACCGGCTTGGCCGGGGTTTTGCGCACTTCGTTCAGATACCACGCCCAGATGATGGGCGAGCCGGTCGAGTCGGTGTCGGGAGCTTTGTGGCCGAAAACCTTGATCATGGGGGTCCCCTGCAAATTGGGCGGAAAATTCGCCGGGGTTATAGGGGCGCGGGCCGGTAATGTCTATCAACCCGGCACAACCGCAGCATTGACCGCCAGCGCCAGCAGCACCGTATTGTAAAAGAACGAAAAGACCGAGTGAAACAGCGTCACCCGTCGCATTCGGGTGCTTAGCGCCGTTACATCCGCGGTCTGCGCTGCCATCCCCAGGGTAAAGCTGTAATAAAGAAAGTCCCAGATATCCGCGTCGCCCTGTGGCGCAAGGCCGGGAAAACCAAGATCGCGCGCCTCGGTCCCGTGGGGGCCGCGCCCATACCAAAGCCGGGCATAGTGAAAGCCCATGACCGTATGGACCATCAGCCAGCCCAGCGGAACCGAGGCAAGCGCCAGTGCCGGACGCAGTGCGAGCCCCGCGTGGGGAGCACGGATGGTCATCAGGATCGCGACCAGGCTGATCGCCACTGTCCCGATTGCCAGCGGAACGATCAGCACCATACCTTCATCATCACTATCGGCCTGATGGCGCATGGCCCGCGCGTCGATGCCACGCATCAGCAACCCGGTCAGCACCAGATAAGTCGTGCAAAACAGGACCGAAAAGATCAGCAGCCGGTCGACGATCTGTAACTGGTACAACCCCAGACCTGCTGCCAGCCCCAGCGCAAAGCTGAACAGAAAACGCCGGTGACGGCGCAGGTCCTGCAGCATCACACCGGCGTTTGCTGGTGTTGCAGGATGCGCCAGTCGCCAGCGCGCTGGATCCAGGTGGTGGTGCAGAAGGCGCGATATGTGTCTGCCCCCGCGCGGCGGGCGGTAGCGTGATAGGCAAGCACGCAGACATCATCGGTCTCGATACTGGCCCGTTCGGTCATCGTGATCTCCTGCCAGCGCGGCGCGGCCTGCAACGCGGCAATCGCCGCCGTGCGGTCAAGGATGCCGGTCCGGGGAAATGCCATCAGGCAAGAGGTGTCAAGCTTGCGCCCCGCCTCGGCCACGCCCGCCAGCCAGAATTCGCGCTCTTCGCGCCAAAGCTCATCCGCCATCGCCAATCCCCTCCACCCTGATCGGGCTGATTTTCCAGCCACGGCTTTCCAGCAGGCGCAGCACGCCCTTTTCGCCGGGCAGATGCAGGGCGCCGAAACCGGCGACGACGCCCTTGCCCTGTTCGGCGGCTGCCGCCGCGGCCTTTTCAAGCGGTTCAATCCAGCGGGCGTTGCGCTGGTTCAACATCCTGTCCTGCGCCATCTCTGTCTGGGCGTCCACCTCGGCCCGGGACAGGCCCGAGTTGTAATAGGCGTTAAAGCGCGAGAACTCCAGAATCAGCCAGCCGTTCTCTGCAAAATAGGTCTCGGTCATGGTCACGGTATAGTCGTCGGCATGTTCGGCGGCGGGCATACCAGCGCGGATCATGTCCTCTTCCTCGCGCGGGGTCATGCCCTCGAACACGGTGAACAGGGCGTTCCAGGGTTCCAGCGCCTGCACCGGGACATCGGCCGCCTCGGCCTTTCGGATCAGCAGCCGGTCCAGCCCGTCCAGACCGTCGCCGTCTTGCATCATCCGTTGCATGCAGGGCGACACCCCAAGCATGACCGCGACATACCAGGGCCGCATCCGGCTGGCGTTGACGGGCGGTACGCCCCGCTTTTCCAGCGCCGAGGACAGTGCCTGCCACTCATCCTCGCTCAGCCGCTCGGGCAGGGTCGGCCCTTCGGCGTTGACAAGCAGCGCCACATCCGACGAGAGGGCCTTGGTCAGCAGGGCCTCTTCCTCGGGACCGGCCTCGACCAGCAGTTTGGCTGCGGCCCCGATCTCGGGGGTGAAGTGCCGCAAGATCAGGTCGTGGCGCGGATCGGGAAAGTGATAGGTGCCGATCAGGGTGATGCGCTGATCACCTTTTTCCGCGCGCCAGAACAGACCATGCGCATAGGGTACCCCCTCGACCGCCGCCTGCATCTCGGCCATCCGCTCGGGCGGCAACTGGTCAAAGAGGTTTTGCCCGACGCATTCCTGTGCCGCTGCCGGCAGGGCCAGTGTTGCGGCGACAAAAAGGGCGGTCAAGGTCGGCTTCAGGCGCATGCGTTCGGTTCCCGTATCGTCTGGGGATCAGCATGGCATGGGTGCAGATGCGATGCCAGTCCGGCCGGGCGGTGGCAGTTCCTGTGGCAGCGGCGTTCCGGCCAGAACAGCGCGCCAGATCCGTTCGACCTGCGCGGCCTTGGCGTCCCATGTAAAGTCGCGCATTACCCGTGCCTGCGCCCTTGCGGCCATGCCGGGCAGGACCGAAGGATCAGCAGCAATGGCCTGCAACTGCCGGCGTAATTCTGCGACCAGCTCGGCCCGGCTTCCCATGGGGATGCGCAAGCCGGTCGCATCATCGACAAGCTCACCCGGCCCGGCGTAATCGGCCACCACGGGAACGACGCCAAGCGCCATCGCCTCAAGGACGACGCCGCCCCCGAATTCGCGCACTGAGGGAAAGACCAGCAATTGCGCCCGGGCTGCGACGCCCTGAACCTCTTCATGCGCCAGCCAGCCGTGAAAGCGGACCGCCTGCCCTGCGCCTTCGCGCGCGACAAGATCGCGCAGCGCACCGGCCTGCGGCCCGTCGCCAACGATGTCGAGCACCAGCTTTCCGGCCCGCAGCAGAGGCAATGCTGCCTCGATCGCCATATCCGCGCCCTTGTAGGGCACGAGCCGGCCAATGAAGCAACCCCGCAGCGGCAGGGTACCCGGTTGCGGGGCAGTCAGGCTGAAACGCGTCGGGTCGATGGCGTTTTCGGGCAGCCAGACTGCTTTGCTGTGATGGCGTGCAGGAATCTCGTTGCGGGTGTGAAGCGAGCCGCAGATGATCGCCGAGGCATCGCGCAGCATCGCCCCCCTGCCCGGCAACGCCCGATAAGCACCCCGAACGTAAGAGAGCCATTCTTTCTCGCGTCGTCTTTCGCTGTCGAAACCTTTGGGCCATGGCACGCCGCCGTTCAGCGGGCCAAGGACAAAGGGCACGCCAGCCTGACGGCAACGCGGGGCAAGCAGACTGTTTGCCGTCGGCGTCAGCGGCGTCACGCGGTGCACGATGTCATATGCGCCGGCGCGGATCTGTGGGCCAAAAGCGCGCCAGACCAGCCGTTCAAAATAGCCATAGCCAAGGGTCGAGATGGCGGTCTTTATCGTCCAGCCGACGCCCTTGCCCATGCTTAGCCGTTCGGCCAGCCGCCACATCGGCGCGGCCAGTTTCTCGCTGTCGATGGCGGTAAAATCCCGCCCCTCGATCAGGCCGGCGCGCAGGATGGCCTCTCGGTTGCGGACCTGAGTGACGATATGGACATCGGCGACGCGGCGCAGCGCATTGGCCAAAGACCAGCCGACCAGCGGCACCGAAACCCATTCGGGGTTGGCCGCTTCGGCGATGACAAGGGCCTTGAGACGCCGTTCCACCATCTTATCCGCCCGAACTGCTTTTCCTTGGGCGTAGCCACGGGGCGGAAACTCCGTCAAGCGGATTTCCAAGTAAAATTTTCCGATGGCAGACCGTTGACAGCTCTGGATTGCCAGCCTAGATGGGCGGCATTGGCACTCACCATAAGCGAGTGCCAACAGCCGCAACACTGCAACCTGAAACACCGGAGTGTTCTACAATGGCTTTCAAACCGCTGCACGACCGCGTTCTGGTCCGTCGCGTCCAGTCAGACGAAAAGACCAAAGGCGGCCTGATCATCCCCGACAGCGCAAAAGAGAAACCGGCCGAAGGTGAGGTCATCGCCGTTGGCGAGGGCGCGCGCAAAGATTCGGGCGAGCTGATCACCCCTGCGGTCAAGGCTGGTGATCGTGTCCTCTTCGGCAAATGGTCGGGCACCGAAGTTACGATCGATGGCGAAGAGCTGCTGATCATGAAGGAAAGCGACATCCTGGGCATCATCGGCTGATCGTCCATTTACGCTAACCCATTCAAGGAGCACCTCAAATGGCTGCGAAAGAAGTCAAATTCAACACCGACGCCCGCGACCGCATGCTGAAAGGCGTGAACATCCTCGCCGATGCCGTCAAGGTGACGCTGGGCCCCAAAGGCCGCAATGTCGTGATCGACAAATCCTTCGGCGCCCCGCGCATCACCAAGGACGGTGTTTCGGTCGCCAAGGAAATCGAACTGGCTGACAAGTTCGAAAATATGGGCGCGCAAATGGTCCGCGAAGTCGCTTCGCGCACCAATGACGAAGCGGGTGACGGCACCACCACCGCGACCGTTCTGGCCCAGGCCATCGTCCGTGAAGGCATGAAGGCGGTTGCCGCCGGCATGAACCCGATGGATCTGAAGCGCGGTATTGATCTGGCCACCGCCAAAGTCGTCGAATCCATCAAAGCCGCTGCCCGTCCGGTCAACGATTCGTCCGAAGTCGCCCAGGTCGGCACCATCTCGGCCAACGGTGAAGCCACCATCGGCCAGCAAATCGCCGAAGCCATGCAGCGCGTTGGCAACGAGGGTGTGATCACCGTCGAAGAAAACAAAGGCATGGAAACCGAGGTTGACGTCGTCGAAGGCATGCAGTTCGACCGCGGCTACCTGTCGCCCTATTTCGTGACCAACGCCGACAAGATGGTTGCAGAGCTGGAAGACGCCTACATCCTGCTGCACGAGAAAAAACTCTCGTCGCTGCAGCCGATGGTCCCGCTGCTCGAATCGGTCATCCAGACCCAAAAGCCGCTGCTGATCGTGGCCGAAGACGTCGAGGGCGAGGCTCTGGCCACCCTGGTCGTCAACAAGCTGCGCGGCGGTCTGAAAATCGCTGCCGTCAAGGCTCCGGGCTTTGGTGATCGCCGCAAGGCCATGCTGCAGGACATCGCGATCCTGACCGGCGGTCAGGTGATCTCGGAAGACCTGGGCATGAAGCTTGAGAATGTCACCATCGACATGCTGGGCCGTGCGAAAAAGATCTCGATCAACAAAGACAACACCACCATCGTTGATGGCGCTGGTGACAAGAGCGAGATCGAAGCCCGCGTCAGCCAGATCCGTCAGCAGATCGAAGAAACCACCTCGGACTACGACCGCGAAAAACTGCAAGAGCGCGTGGCCAAACTGGCCGGCGGCGTTGCTGTCATCAAAGTCGGCGGCTTGACCGAGGTCGAGGTCAAAGAGCGTAAGGACCGCGTCGATGACGCACTGAACGCGACCCGCGCTGCGGTTCAGGAAGGCATCGTTGTCGGTGGCGGCGTTGCTCTGGTTCAGGGTGCCAAGTCGCTGGAGGGTCTGACCGGTGCGAACGCCGATCAGAACGCCGGTATCACCATCATCCGCCGCGCCCTGGAAGCGCCGCTGCGCCAGATCGCCGAAAATGCTGGCGTCGACGGTGCTGTGGTTGCCGGCAAAGTGCGCGACTCGAACGACAAGAGCTTTGGCTTTAACGCTCAGACCGAAGAATATGGCGACATGTTCAAGTTCGGCGTTATCGACCCGGCGAAAGTCGTTCGTACCGCGCTGGAAGACGCCGCCTCGGTCGCTGGTCTGCTGATCACCACCGAAGCGATGATTGCCGAGAAGCCCGAGCCGAAGTCTGCGGCTCCGGCCATGGGCGGCATGGGCGGCATGGACGGGATGATGTAATCACCCGCCTCGCCGATCCGGCAAGGAAAAGGCCGCTCCGTCCGGGGCGGCCTGTTTCATTTGGAACTGGAGGTAGCAATCCGAGCACAGCGATCTGCGAGGCATTCGCTCGTCGCTTCGGCCCCGCCTGTTCTGCTGTCGCATTAACCCTCGCAGATCGCGGCCCTTATTTGATAGTTTGCGGCTAGGAAGATCGGTTCACTTGGTGAGTACGACTTTTGCCGATATGGGCGTCACAGCTGTTTTGCCCATCAAAAAGCCGCCCCCAGTCGGAGGGCGGCTGCGGCTTAACGGAAAGGGCGGTTGCCCCCTGCACGCGCGATTTAAAGCTGCGCGGACCTTTTGTCCTCACCGTCATCATCAGCGGCGATGACCGGGATTACCCCCTGTTTGCTGTCGAACATGATTGCCAGACGGCGTCTGTCTCGTTGTTTTTGCGCGACCTTTCTGCGCGGCGCGCGTCTGCTCTGTGTCTTGGCCATTCTTTTTCTCTTTTCTTTGTTGAATGACGGGCAGTCCTTTCCCTTTTGTCCCGACACTTCGGGGCATTATGGCAAAGCGACTGCATGGGCACACGGGTGCCAGCTTAGGCAAAATGTGTGCTTGCGACCCGGTTCTGAAATCGGCGCAAAGCGCCTATTTCTTTTTACGGGCTTTGGAGGCCAGCGTGCCTTTGGCGGCTTCAGCGGCTTCCTTGGCTAATCTGGCGGCTCGTAGCGTGGCGGTCAACTCCTGCCGACGCTGGGTCTGCTCTTCGATGATCAGCTTGGCTTCTGCGGTGGTACGATCCAGCGCGGTCAAAGGTGCCGGAGCGCGAAAGATTCGATTCAACCTGTCGGTTTTACTGTCGGTCTTGCCTGACATGTGGGCCTCCTTATGATTGGTCCGGCCCGAAACGGGCCGGACCATAGGCCACGATCAGGCCAGCGCGAGGTTGCGCGCCGACTGACGGCCATCGCGGCCGGTTTCGATGTCGAAGGTCACAGCCTGACCATCATCGATGTGATGGATGTTTGCACGTTCGAGCGCCGAGATGTGCAGGAACACGTCCTTGCCGCCATCTGCCGGGGCGATAAAGCCGAAACCTTTGGTGCTGTTGAACCATTTCACGGTGCCATTGGCCATCGTGATGTCTCCTGAATATTAATGTCGCCCGCGACATGCGGCGACCCGGCTCAGTCAGATCGAAACACAGTCTGAAGCCGGAAAGGAGACAGGAATGCGGAAGAAATAACCTAGCCCTTTTAACATGGGCCCCCTTGCAGCAGGTTGCAAGGGGCTATGCATTATTTTCCGGGCCGGGCGGCTATTCCTGATCGCGTTCTGCGAGCGCCAGCCACTCCTCTTCGGCCTTGGCCAGCGCCTGTTGGCGCTCGGCCAGACCTTCGCTTGCTTTGGCGAATTTCTCAGGCGCGGTCTGGAACAGATCGGGCTGGGCAAGGAACTCGCCAAGCTTGCCGATCTCGGCCTCAAGCCGTTCGATGATGGCTGGCAGGGCCTCTAGCCGCTTTTTTTCGCTAAAGCTCAGCCCCGAGCGTTTCGCTGCGGGTTTGGTTGCGGGCTTTTCGGCTGCAGGTGCCGGGGCGGTTTTCCTGGGCTGGGGCGTGGGCGTCTCACTTTCGGGACGCTGCGCACGATAGTCCGACCAGCCGCCGGGATAGATCACCGCACGGCCATCTCCCTCCATCGCCACGGTGGTCGTGGCAACTCGGTCGATAAAATCGCGGTCGTGGCTGACAAGCAGAACCGTGCCGTCATATTCGCCCAGCAGGTCCTGCAAGAGGTCCAGCGTCTCGACATCCAGGTCGTTCGTCGGTTCGTCCAGAACCAGCAGGTTCGAAGGATGCGCCATGACCCGCCCCAGCAGCAGCCGCGCCTTTTCCCCACCC